>JAQCGR010000228.1 GCA_027619995.1 Pseudomonadota bacterium
CACCGGCACCGGTCCCTTCTACCTGGGCAGCCGGATGCGTCTCGGCCCGATGGCGCTGCTCGAAAGCGGCGGGGTCCGCGTCGTCGTCAGCAGCCGCAAGCAGCAAGCGGCCGATCAGGCGATGTTCCGCCATCTGGGGGTGGAGCCGGCCGAGGTCCGGATCCTGGGCCTCAAGAGCTCGGTCCATTTCCGCGCCGATTTCCAGCCCCTCGCCGCGGCGATCCTGATCGTTACCGCGCCGGGGCCGAGCATCGCCGATACATTGGCGCTCGACTATCGTCGGCTGCGTCCGGGCGTGCGTCTGGCGCCGCATGGGCCCGTCTTCGCGGGCTCTTCGGCCGATTAGAAACAAGAGAGGGAGAGAGGACCATGGCGCTTCTGGTGCGCAGCGAGAATCACGACGACGAGGAATGGGCGCGCCGCCTGCGTGAGCACGATCCCGAAATCGACGTGCGGATTTGGCCCGATCTCGACAAGCCGGAAGAGATCGACATGGTCCTGGTCGCCCAGGTGCCTGACGGGTTGTTCGGCCAATTGCCGAATCTCAAGGCGATCATGAAACTGGGGGCGGGGGTCAACAATATCCTGGACGATCCGCACCGTCCGGAAGGCGTGCCGCTCGCGCGCCTGGTCGATCCCCTGCTGGTCGTCGAGATGGCGCAATGGGCGATCTACGCCCTGTTCCATTTCCACCGCCGCGTGCCGGAATACGCCGCCCTGCGCGAGCGTCGCGACTGGACCAATCTTGGCGCGACCGATCCGGAGGATACAAGGGTCGGGATCATGGGCATCGGCGCGATCGGCGGCGATGTCGCGCGCGAGATCGCGCATCTGGGCTTCCCTGTCTCGGGCTGGAGTCGCACGGCCAAACGGATCGACGGTGTGCGCTGCTATCACGGCTGGGACCAGCTGGACGATTTCCTATCCGTTTCGGATTTCATGCTCTCCGTCCTGCCCATGACGCCGGAGACCGAAGGCATTATCGACAAGGACAGGATCGCCAAGCTGCCGCGCGGCGCCGTCGTCGCGAATATTGGCCGGGGCGGCCAACAGAACGAGGAGGATATCCTCGCGGCCCTGGACTCGGGCCATCTCTCGGGCGCCGCGCTCGATGTCTTCCAGAAGGAACCGTTGCCCCAGGACAGCCCTTTCTGGACCCACCCAAAGGTCCTGATGACTCCCCATGTCGCCGGCTTCGCCCGGCCCAAGACCGCGGCGGCGCAGGTCGCCGAGAATTATCGCCGGGCCCGCGCCGGCGAAGCGCTGCTCAACGCCGTTGATTTCACCCGCGGCTATTGAGCGGCAGTGCAAGGGGAAGAAAAGATATGGCGCTTTTGGTGCATAGCTGGGGCGACGAAGACGCGGAATGGGTTCGTCGTCTGAACGAAATCGATCCCGGACTCGATGTGCGGGTCTGGCCCGCTCTCGGCGACGGGGCGGAGATCGACATGCTCATCGTCGGCAGCGTCCCGCCGGGCATGTTCGCCAAACTGCCCAGCCTCAAGGCGATCATGAAGCTGGGCGCGGGGGTCAACAACATCCTGGACGATCCGGACCGCCCGGAGGGGGTGCCGGTTGCGCGCCTCGTCGATCCCAATCTGGCCCGGGATATGACCCATTGGGCGATTCACGCGCTGCTGCACTTTCACCGTCGTATGCCCGAGTACGACGCCATGCGCGACCGCCGCGAATGGGCCAATCTGGGCGCGACCGATCCGTCCGACACCAGGGTGGGCATCATGGGGATCGGCGCCATCGGCGGCGCTGTGGCCCGCGAGATGGCGCGCCTCGGCTTCCCGGTCTCGGGCTGGAGCCGGTCGCCGAAGGCGATCGAGGGCGTGACCTGCTATCACGGCCGGGACGGGCTCGACGATTTCCTCGCCGTCTCCGATTTCATGCTTTCCGTTCTGCCCCTGACGGCGGAAACCGAAGGCATCATCGACAAGAGCTTGATCGCGAAACTGCCGCGCGACGCGGTCGTTGCGAATATGGGCCGGGGCGGCCAGCAGGTCGAAGAGGATATCCTTGCGGCCCTGGAGTCGGGCCATCTCTACGGGTGCCGCCCTCGACGTCTTCCGCCAGGAACCCTTGCCGCCGGAAAGCCCATTCTGGGGCCATCCCAAGGTCCTGATGACCCCGCATGCGTCTGGATTCGTTCGGCCGGGGCTGATGGCCGATCAGGTCCTGGAGAACTACCGCCGAGCCCGGGCCGGCGAACCTCTGCGCAATGCCGTGGATATGGTCCGAGGCTATTGACCCAAGGCGCCGAAGGGCGGGGAGGGGGTCAGCTTCCGCCGCCGGAGCCGCCCTCCAGGCGCGGCAGGCCGTCCTCCATCTTCATCCAGGAAATCGCTTCCTTGCCGAAGAAATGGCGGGTCGGATGCGCCAGTTCGGGATCGTCGAGGCAGCCGACATTGAATGAGATACGCTCGGGCTTCTTGTCGAACTGGAAGGTCAGCTGCGAGCCGCAATCGGGGCAGAAGCCGCGCGCGGCGAAAGACGAGGACTTGTAGATTTTCGGGGCGCCCTTCGTCCAGGTCGTGTCATCGACCTTGAAGCCGATGAAGGTCACGACCGGCGCGCCGCTCGCCCGGCGGCACATGTCGCAATGGCAATGGCTGCTGCTTGTGGGCTCGCCCCGCGCTTCGAACCGGACGGCGCCGCACAGGCAGCCGCCGGTATAGACCTGGTCTTGGCTCATCGCATCGTCTCCTCTTCGCGTTGCATCATTCGGCCTCGCGTTCCGGCAGGCCGTCGTTCATGACCAGCCAGCCGATCCGGCTGCCGGTCCAAATATGGTTTTCTGGACGGACCGCTTCGGGATCGTCCAGGGTGGCGGCTGTCATGTCGAGTTCCTCGGGCAGATTCAGCGCGTTGAAGGTGATCTGGCTGCCGCAGGCGGCGCAGAAGCCGCGCTCGCCTTGCGGGGTCGATCGGTATGTCCGGAGGCTCCCGCGGGTCAGGGTGAAATCGCCCGGTGCCACGGTCACCCAAGTGACCACCGGCGCGCCGCTCGCCCGGCGGCACAGGCTACAGTGGCAATGCGTCTGTTCGCCCAACGGCCCCGCGATCCGGTAGCGGACCGCGCCGCAGAGGCATCCGCCTTCGAGTATTCTGGTGTCGTCCATGGCGGATAGGATCGCGGTCCGAACCCGCGCTGTCCAGGGCATCGGCACGCGGGGGCCGGAACTGCAATCCTGTCGCGGGGTCTGGGCAAATTGAGTAGATTGCGGGCCTGGAATCGACAAAAGGGAAGAGGCCGATCATGACGCGTGGAGCCGCGTTAGTCGTTGCGACGATGGTTGCGTTGGGTTGCGTGGGCGCGGCGCGGGCGGCGGAGGATCCGGTAGCCCGGGGCAAATATCTCGCCGAGATCATGGATTGCACGGGCTGCCACACGCCCGGTTCATTGCAGGGTAAGCCGGACATGGCCCGGTATCTCGGTGGCAGCGATACCGGCTTTGAAATCCCCGATCTCGGCATCTTCTATCCGCCCAACCTGACCCCCGACCCGGAAACCGGCCTGGGGCAATGGAGCGAGGAGGAGATCACCGCGGCCGTCACCAAGGGCATGCGGCCTGATGGACGCCAGCTCGTCCCGATCATGCCCTGGCCGTCCTATGGCGCCCTTGAGCAGTTCGATGCCCGCGCCCTGGCCGCCTATCTCAAGACCTTGCCTGTCGTGGTGCAGCAGGTGCCTGGCCCGCTCGCGCCCGGTGCGGACTCACCATTGCCCTATTTCCGCCTGAAGGTGCCAAAGCAGCGAACCTTCTAACACCGGGTCTGTTTCATATGAGTGGTTCCATGGAAAAACGGATGCAGCGAGTCGATGGTCGGGATGCGCCGCGTGACGGCAGGTCCTGGGTGTCCGGCCCGACCGAAACGCCGCTTCGGTTCATGACGATTCCGCAAATGCTGCGGGATTGCGTATCGCGTTTCGGGCGGCGCGATGCGGTTATCATTCCCGAGCAGAGGATCCGGCGAAGCTATGACGAATTCGCCCACGACGTGGATGAGCTGGCCGCCGGGTTTCTTGCGCTCGGCCTCGGCAAGGGCGATCGCGTGGGCATCTGGTCGCCGAACCGCTACGAGTGGCTTCTGACCCAGTTCGCAACTGCCCGTATCGGGCTCATCCTGGTGAACATCAATCCGGCGTACAGACTGACCGAGCTCGAATACGCGCTCAACAAAGTAGGGTGCGGGGCGCTGGTCGCGGCGCAGTCCTTCAAGTCGTCCGAGTATATGAAGATGATCCGGCAATTGGCGCCGGAATTGGACCATTGCGAACCGGGAGCGCTGGAGGCGGACAAACTGCCCCAGCTTCGTTGTGTGATCGGGTTGGGCGAAAATCCGGAGCCGGGCGTTTTTTCGTTCCAGGCAATTCGCGACCTGGGCGGGCCGGCGCAGCGATCGCGGTTCGCCGAGATCGATCGTCAACTGGATCCGAACGACCCGATCAACATTCAATTCACGTCCGGCACCACGGGCGCGCCGAAAGGGGCCACGCTGTCCCACTACAACATCGTCAACAATGCCGGATTCGTAACGGATCGAATGCTGCTGACCGAAGCCGACCGGCTTTGCATTCCCGTTCCGCTCTATCACTGTTTCGGCATGGTGATGGGCGTTCTGGGCGCCGTGAGCAAAGGCGCGGCGATGGTGTTCCCAGGCGAAGGTTTCGATGCCAAATCGACGCTCGACGCCTTGGTCGAGGAACGCTGCACGGCGGTCTACGGCGTGCCGACGATGTTCGTGGCCATGCTTGAGGAATTGGGACGCCGGCCCTGCGATCTGAGCCGTATGCGAACGGGCATCATGGCCGGCGCACCCTGTCCGGCCGAGGTCATGAAGCGGGTCAACGGGGAAATGCACATGGAGCAGGTCACCATCTGCTACGGCATGACCGAGACATCGCCGGTTTCCTTCCAGAGCTTCGTCGACGATCCGACCGACAAGCGGTGCAGCACGGTTGGCAGGATCCATCCGCATCTCGAGGTCAAGATCGTGGACGAGAACGGCGCCGTTGTCCCCGTCGGCGCACAGGGCGAATTGTGCACGCGCGGCTATTCGGTGATGAAGGGGTATTGGGACGAAGACGAGATGACCCGCGAAAGCGTGCGCGACGGATGGATGCACACGGGCGATCTCGCGACCCTCGACGAGGAGGGGTTCTGCAGCATCACGGGCCGCGTGAAGGACATGATCATTCGCGGCGGCGAGAACGTTTATCCCCGAGAGATCGAGGAGTATCTGTTCCGGCATCCGAAAATCAGCGTCGTCCAGGTGTTCGGCATTCCCGACGCGAAATACGGCGAGGAAATCTGCGCTTGGGTGATTGCGGCCCCGGGCGCCGTCCTGTCGGAAGCGGAGGTGCGCGATTTCTGCGCGGGCCAGATCGCCCACTACAAAATCCCCAAGCATGTCAGGGTGGTCGATGAAATTCCCATGACCATTTCCGGGAAACCGCAGAAGTTCGTGATGCGGGACAGGATGGTCGAGATTCTGAACGCCTAGAGAAACCGGAGAATCGTCACCGGATACGCCGAGTTCCGTGCCGCGCGACGATGACCGTACAGGGGCGGGGTCGGCGTTATAGCGCGCATTTCCCATGTAACCGAACCATTTGATGCGGCTTTCGTCTATTT
>JAQCGR010000229.1 GCA_027619995.1 Pseudomonadota bacterium
TGAATCAGAAATCCCGATCCAACGGAATCCCCTATTTCGATTCACGCAGATCGGATGATGCTCTAGCCCCGCGTTCCGCTCGGTTCTAGTCGTCCTTCTTCTTCGTCATGAAGGCCGGGGTGATGCCTTCGAGGGCGCC
Organism: Pseudomonadota bacterium; assembly: GCA_027619995.1. GTDB lineage: Bacteria > Pseudomonadota > Alphaproteobacteria > CADEGL01 > CADEGL01 > JABIRQ01. The sequence continues at coordinate 140 of JAQCGR010000229.1, forward strand.
GCCGAGGACCGACATGCGGTAGAGATGACCCATCATGATCACGGCGTCCTCGCGGCTCATATCCATGCCGCGCTGATAGGATTCCATTTCGACCCGGACGGCCAGGGGCGGCAGGGAGGCAACCTTCTCGGCGATCTCGCGGGCCCGGCCGGCGAGGTCATCGCGCGGCACGATCTCGTTGACGTAGTGCCATTCCATCGCCTTTTCGGCGCTGAATCGCTCGGCCGTCAGCATGCACCACATGGCGGCGGTATGCGGCATCTGGCGGCCCAGGCGCAGCAACCCGCCGATCCCGCCCATACCGTAAGCGACTTCGGGCAGGCCGAATTCCGCGTCGGGCGTGCAGATGCGGAGATCGGTGAGATGAGTCAGCATCATGAAGCCCTGGCCGAGGGCATAGCCGTCGACCGCGGCGATGATCGGCTTGAAGCGTTCGAGGCGCAGGATTTCCTGGTCCCAGCCGGGCCTTGCGGGCGGATCCGAGCGGCGCTTCGCGGTGGAGAGTTGGCGCTCCAGCATTGTCCGGTTCGAGGGATCCTCGGGCTTCCATTTGAGATCGTCGCCGGCGCAGAAGGAGCAGCCGTCGGCACCCTTCATGATGGCGACATGCACGGCATCGTCGGCGGAGAACTCCGTCAGCACCCGATGCATCTCCTTGTGCATCTGGGGCTGCATGATGCTGAGACGGCCGTTGTCGATGGTGATGGTCGCGATGGCGCCGTCGGTCTCGTAGCGGATGGGCATGGCGTTCTCCCTCGTTGGGCGTGATTGGCGGGTGGGCCGGCGGCTAGCGCCAGACCTCGTCCTTGCGGTCATAGGCGCCGATGCGCAGATCGTCGTTCTCGGCGCGCAGCTTCTTCTTCTCGACCCGGTCGCTTTCCAGGGTGCGCGGCAATTCGCTCCGGTATTCCCAATAGCGCGGCACCTTGAAGGCGGCGAGGTTGGTCTTGGCGTATTCGACGACCCGCTCGAGAGGCAGGTCCGCCATCGTCATGCCCGGTTGAAGCTGGATGTAGAGCTTCACCTCCTCGTCGGAATAGGGATCGGGCACGGCGAGGGCGGCAGCGTCGCGCACCTCAGGCAGCAGGCGCATCACGGCCTCGATCTCGCGCGCCGCGATATTCTCGCCGCGCCGCCGGATCATGTCCTTGATGCGGCCGACGATATAGTAGTAGCCGTCGCGATCGACCCGCGCGATATCGCCGGTGCGGAACCAGCCGTCGCCGGGCATCAACTCGGCATTGGCTTCCGGCTTCTTCCAATAGGCCTGGAGGATGCTGTTTCCCCGGGTCCAGAGCTCGCCCTCCTGGCCCGTGGCGACCTCCTTGCCCTGAGGGTCGCGCAAGCTGATCTCGCGCTCGGGCGCCACCACGCCGCAGCTACCGCTGCCTGTGCGCGCCGCGACCTCATGGGCCGGCATATAGGAGATATGGCCGGTCTCGGTCATGCCGTAAAACTCCTGGCCGAGAACCTGAAAACGGTCCTGGAAATCGGCCTGGTTTTCCTTGGTCAGGCCAAAGATGTTGGAGATCTTGAGGGCGTTCCGGCCGTCCTCGGGATGGCGCGGCTGCTTATAGACAGCCTCAAACACGGCCATGTTCTCGCAGCCCAGGCGGCGCACATTCGCCATGTAGTTCCTGGCGCTCGGCCGGCGCGGCACGTAGAGCGCGCCGCCGTTGAAGCCGGCGTTGAGCAGCATGCGTTGCAGCAGCATGTAGTAGAAATTCGCCCCGCCGTAGATCCGCGTGATCGGGGTCGCCCACATATGGGTGCAGACATAGCCGAGGGAGAGCCAGTAGCGGTGCGACAGCATGCAGCCCTTGGGAAAGCCGGTGGTGCCCGAGGTGTATTGGATGTTGATCATGGCGTCGGGATCGACCGCGGCCTCCGGCGCGAAATCGGGCGAGGCCTCGGCGTAGAGAGAGTCCCAGGCGCGTTGCTTTCCGTCGGCGGGCCCGCCGACCACGACGATCCGCGCATCCGGCACGGGCGGGTTTTCAATCGACCGGTAGTGCTCCAACAGTTCGGCATGGATGACCAGGAACTCGGCCTCGCCGTCCGTGAGGGCGTATTCGACCTCGCGCGGGGTGTAGGAGATGTTGACCGGGATCATGACCGCGCCGAGCCGGGCAAGGCCGAGCCAGGCGAGGGGGAATGCGGGCACGTTCGGCAGCATCACGGCGACATGGCTGCCAGGGCCGACGCCGAGGCCGCGCAGCAGGTTCGCCGTCCGCAGGGTCGCGGCCTGCAGCCCGCCCCAGGTCAGGTCGATGCCTTCATCGAAGAAGGACAGGGCCAGCCGGTCGCGATGCTGCGTGGCAAAACCGTTGATGGCGGCGCCCAGATTGGCCGGCAGTTCCGTCCCCTCGACCCGGCGGCGCATCTCCTCGGGCGCGACTTTCTCGAAATCCGAAAACACCCGCATCCTCCCTCAAGGTTGGGCGGCGGACGATAGCCCAAGGCGCGCGCGACGCATACCGGCTCATCCGGCCGCGAGGCTATTCGGCACCGCATCGTAAAAGCCTGCCATACTGGGCGCGCGCGGCGATGTCCGTCGCAGCATGGAAAACTGGAGGCAACCATGGCCGAAAGCCTATTCGCCGAAGCATTCGATTGCGACGAACTTCACGACGAGGAACTGGACCGTGGCGGGTTGAAATTCTGCTGCGGCGGTTGCGTCGGCGCGAGCGGCTAGGAAAAGCACATACGCGGCGGGCGGTTCATGCCGGTGCGATATTCGTCGCGCCATGACCTCGTAACGTTTTCTTCGATCCGGCCTATCTGATACGCTGAACAGCGTCGCGCCCGTTCGGTGCGGCTTCACGGATAGGACCCTGGGGAGGGGACAAGGAATATGGCGCTCGCCGCCGTCAGCCTCGACGACAAATACGTCCTGGATTCGGGCCGTATCTATCTCACCGGCAGCCAGGCCCTGGTGCGCCTGCCGATCCTGCAGCGCCAACGCGATCTGGCGGCGGGCCTGAACACCGCCGGCTTCATTTCGGGCTATCGCGGCTCGCCCATGCATGCGCTCGACCAGCAGCTATGGCGCGCCCCCAAGGTCACCCAGGAAAACCACATTCATTTCCTGCCCGCTGTGAACGAGGATCTGGCGGCGACCTCGATCTGGGGTTCGCAACAGGTCGGGCTGTTCGGCGACGCGAAATACGACGGCGTCTTCGCCCTCTGGTACGGCAAGGGCCCGGGGCTCGACCGCAGCGTCGACGCGATTCGCCATGCCAATCTCGCGGGCACCTCCAAGCATGGCGGCGTGCTGGCCCTGGCGGGCGACGATCACGGCATGCGCTCCTCCGATGTGCCGGCCCATTGCGAGCCGACCTTCGAGGACCTGTCGATGCCGGTCCTCTATCCCGCCAATGTCCAGGAGGTGCTGGATCTCGGCCTCTACGGCATCGCGATGTCGCGCTTCTGCGGCGCCTGGGTCGGCTTCAAGATGGTGTTCGAGACGGTCGATACCTCGGTCTCCGTCGATGCCGATCACAGCCGGATCCGGATCGTCACGCCCGAGTTCGATTTCCCGGCCGGTGGCCCGCATATCCGCCTGCCCGACACCTGGAATCTGCATGAGCGCCGGCTGCGCGAGGTCAAGCTGCCTGCCGCCCTGGCCTTCGCCCGCGCCAACGACCTGAACCGCGTCACCCTGAAAAGCCCGAAGCCGCGCTTCGGCATCGTCGCCGCCGGCAAGGGTTGGCTCGACGTGCGCCAGGCCCTGCGCGAGTTGGGTCTCGACGACCAGACGGCCGCCGAACTCGGGATCACGGTCTTCAAGGTCGGCATGCCCTTTCCCCAGGATATTGATGCCTACCGCGCCTTCGCCGACGGGTTGGAGGAGGTTCTGGTCGTCGAAGAGAAGCGCGAGCAGATCGAACGCGCGGTCAAGGATGCCTGCTACACCCTGCCCGAGGGCCGCCGGCCCCGTATCACCGGCCGCCATGACGAGGAAGGGCGCCAGCAGCTCGATCCCGTGGGCGAATTGTCGCCCGAGGCGGTCACCCGCGTCCTCGCCCGGCGGATCGGCCGGTTCCATGACAGCGAGCGTGTCACGGCGCGCCTCGCCTTCCTCGACGCCCAGGCAGAGCGCAGCGCGGTGCGGCCCGCCATCGGCCTCGCCCGGCTGCCCTATTTCTGCTCCGGCTGTCCGCACAACACCTCGACCAAGGTGCCAGAGGGCAGTCGCGGCCAGGGCGGCGTGGGCTGCCATTTCATGTCGACCTATATGGATCGCAACGTCTCGACCCATACCCATATGGGCGGCGAGGGCGCGACCTGGCTGGGCCAGTCGCCCTTCGTGAAGACCGAGCATGTCTTCCAGAACATGGGCGACGGGACCTATTTCCATTCCGGCCTGCTGGCGATCCGCGCGGCGGCCAGCGCCAAGGCGCGCATCACCTACAAGATCCTGTTCAACGACGCGGTCGCCATGACCGGCGGCCAGCCGGTCGACGGGCCGATCACCGTGCCCGCGATTACCCATCAGGTCGCATCCGAGGGGGTCGGACGGATCGCGGTGGTCAGCGACGAGCCGGAGAAATACCCGGTCGGCACCAATTTTGCGCCGGGCGTGACCATCCATCACCGCAACGCACTGGATCAGATTCAGCGCGATCTGCGCGAATGGCCCGGCACCTCGGTGATGATCTACGACCAGACCTGCGCGGCCGAGTTGCGCCGCCGGCGCAAGCGCGGCAAGGCGCCCAATCCCGACAAGCGGGTCTTCATCAATGACCGGGTCTGCGAGGGCTGCGGCGATTGCAACGAGAAGTCCAACTGCCTGTCGGTCATTCCGATCCAGACGGAGTTCGGCCGCAAGCGGACGATCGACCAGTCCTCCTGCAACAAGGATTTCTCCTGCCTGAAAGGCTTCTGTCCCAGCTTCGTGACCGTGCGCGGCGGCCGGCCGCGCAAGGGCCGGGGCGTGGGATCTGCGCCCGAGGCGTTGCGCGACCTGCCCATGCCCGTGTTGCCCGCGGTGCCGGAGGACGATACCTACGGCATCCTGGTGACGGGCGTCGGCGGCACCGGCGTCGTCACGATCGGCGCGCTGCTGGGCATGGCGGGGCATCTGGAGGGCAAGGGCGTCTCCATCGTCGATCAGCTGGGCATGGCCCAGAAGGGCGGCGCGGTTGTCAGCCATGTCCGTTTCGGGCGGTCGCCGGAGGATATTCGCGCCGTGCGTCTGAACGCGGGCAATGCCGATCTGCTGCTCGGCTGCGACAATCTCGTATCCGGCGGCGACGAGGTGTTGTCCACGGTCCAGCCGGGGCGCACCCGCGCGGTCATCAATTCCCATGAATCGATCACCGGCGATTTCACCCGCAATCCGGACCTGATCTTCCCGACCGATACCCTGGAGGCGCGGATCGCCGAGACGGTGGGGCGCGAGTCCTGCGAGTTCTTCGACGCCACCACCCTGGCGACGCGGCTGCTGGGTGATTCCATCGCCTCAAACCTCTTCGTCGTCGGTTATGCCTGGCAGAAGGGGC
>JAQCGR010000230.1 GCA_027619995.1 Pseudomonadota bacterium
TTATGAAACAGGCTCAGTGGTCCCAAATATTTTGATGACGGACACGCTCTTCGGAGGCGGTTATTCTGTTTGTGGGCGTGTCATCGACAAATTTGTGGTGCGATTATCGACGAAACCATCGTGCCAATGACCAAGCGGATGTTTAGGCCCGGGACGGCCATGTTGGGTCGTGCTAACTTTTCGTCACGTTACGCTGCGGCCGACGGTCTGCGGTAGCGATTGTCTCTGGCGTACCTCTAGGAATTGAGCTGGGGCTGAGGGGAGGAGTGACGGATGACCTATAGAGTGGGTGTTGATATCGGCGGGACTTTCACCGATTTCTGCGCGTTCAACGAAGAAACGAACGAAATTCATACGCTCAAGGTCCTGTCCCGCCCGGACAAGCCCGGCTCGGAAGTGATGGAAGGCGTTCGCCAACTCGGCGAGCGTTTCGGCATAGAGCCGAACGACATCACCTATTTCACGCATGGCACGACGGTCGGCGTGAACACCGTCATCCAGCGCAAGGGCATCCCGCTTGCCCTGTTCACGACCGTCAATTTCGGCGACGTGCTCGAACTCGCCCGGCTCAAGATGCCGGACCCCTACGATCTTCATTCCAAGCGCCCGGACCCACTGATTCCCAAGGACATGGTTTTCGGCGTTCATGAACGCATGCGCGCCGACGGCACGGTCGATTCCGAAGTGGACGAGCAGAGCGTTCTGGCGGCGGCCGAGAAGGCCGTGGCCCAGGGTGCCGAAGGCATCGTGGTCGCCTTTATCAACGCCTACCGCAATTCGGCGCACGAACATCAGGTCCGCGATATTCTGCGGAAGGCCGCGCCGGACATGCCGGTGTTCTGCTCGGCCGATGTCTGGTCGATCATCCGCGAGTACGAACGGACGATCACCGCGGTCATCCATGGCTACGTTCAACCGCGCGTCGCGTTCTACCTGACCTCGCTGCAGAAGGCTCTGGCCGATATCGGCGTGCCGGCAGAGGCGCTGGTCACGAAATCGAATGGCGGCGTGATGAGCGCGGAGCTGGGCAAGATCCATTGCGCGCAGATGATCATGTCGGGCACCGCCGCGGGGGTGATCGGCGCCTCATATGTCGCGCGACTGTCCGGCTTCACCAACACGATGAGTCTGGATATCGGCGGGACCAGCGCCGACGTCGCCTTCATTCAGGACGGCATGCCGCAATATGGCGTCGGCGAGATGATCGGGGAATTCCCGATCTTCATTCCTTCGGTCGCCGTGACCTCGATCGGCGCGGGCGGTGGTTCGATCGCCTGGGTGGATGATCTCGGTGTGTTGAAGGTCGGCCCGGAAAGTGCCGGCTCGACGCCCGGACCGGCCTGTTACGGGCGCGGTGGCACTCGACCGACGATAACGGATGCTTTCGCTGTTTTGGGCTTCCTCGGCCAGGCCGATCTCGGCTACAGCGCCGTCACGGTGGACCTGGAACTGGCGCAGAAGGCGGTGGGCGAAGTCGGGGTAAAGGTCGGCCTCGGCATCGAGGAAACCGCCGAGGCGATCATCAAGATCGCCGTCTCCGGCATGTTCATGGAGGTTTCCAAATTGGTGTCCCATTACGGCATCGATCCTCGGGACTTCGCGCTTCAGGCCTTCGGCGGCGCGGGGCCGATGATGGCCTGCTTCGTGGCGAAGGAACTGGGCATGATCGATACGGTCATCCCGACGACGCCGGGTGTGCTGTCGGCGCTCGGCGGCCTCATCGCCGATATCAAGAACGATTTCATCAAGACGGTTTACATCGACCTGGACGTGGCGGCGGTGCCGCTGATTCAGGCGGGATTCGAGGAACTCCAGAAGCAGGCGGAACACTGGCTTCGCAAGGAGCAGAAATACGACGGCGAATCGACCCTGCTGTTCTCGGCCGATATGCGCTATCGCGGGCAATCCTATGAGATCGAGGCGAGCTTCGATGCCGAGGCCGTGGCCACGGGCGATACGACCTCAATGGCGGAAGCCTTCCACAAGGCGCATGAGCAGATTTACGAGCACGCCGATCGCGATGCACCGGTGCAGCTCATCAATCTGCGCCTCGTCATCGTCGGCCATAGCATCAAACCGACCTTCCCCAAGAACGACGAGGCCGAGGGCGAGCCGATCCCAGCCAAGACCATCAGTGTGTATCTCGAGGGCGCGCGCGAGGACATTCCGCTCTATATGCGGGAGGAGATGAGACCGGGCCATGTCTTCAAAGGGCCGGCCGTGGTTGCCCAGAACGACTGCACCACCTGTATCCCACACGGCTTCACCGGCAAGGTGGACGCCTATGGGCATCTCGTCCTCAAGCTCGTCGACTGACGCTGAAGGAGAAACGTGCCATGGCTATCGACAAAGTCACCCTTCAAATTCTTGCGAACCATTGTGCTGCCGCGACGGAGAGCATGGCCTACACGCTCTTCCGCACGGCGCATTCGACCTTCGTAAAGGAGACCGAGGATTTCACGACGGGCCTTGCCACGCCGGACGGCAAGACCCTGGCCTCGCCTTACGATCTGGGCGCGACTTGGTTCGTGGGCCTCGATTACGGCCCGGCGATTGAACTGATCGACGAGTATAACGAAGGCGATATCTGCATGACGAACGACCCGTATAGCGGGTTCGTCTGCACGCATTCCCCCGACATCCATTTGTGGAAGCCGATCTTTCACGAGGGCGAGCTGGTCTGCTTCTCGGTCGGGCATATCCACAACACCGATATCGGCGGCGCCGTTCCGGCATCCTTGTCCCGCACTCTGGTCGAGGTGCATCAGGAAGGCATCCGCTTCCCGCCCGTCAAGCTCTACCGCAAGGGTGAACTGAACCGCGAACTGCTCGACACGATGATGATCAACGTGCGGGCGCCCGAACAGAACTGGGGCGATCTCAAGGCTCAGGTCGCGGCCATGCACACGGGCGAGCGGAAGGTCCACGAGATGATCGCCCGCTTCGGAATCGAGACGTTCAAGGAAGGCATGACCGGCCTTCTTGACTATGCTGACCAGCAGGCGCGCAACATCATCCGGCAGATCCCTGACGGTGAGTATTTCTTCGCCGACTACATGGACGAGGATTCGGTCGAAGGCTATCCCTGCCGCATCGCGCTCAATCTGACGGTGAAGGACGAGGAAATGGTCTTTGACTATTCTTTGTCGGATCCGCAGCTCGGCTCGTCGATGAACCTCCCGACGGGCGGCGATCCAAGGCATGTCCTGCTGATGATCCCGCTCAACTACGTCCTCTATACGATCGACCGCTCGGTGATCCTGAATGCCGGGCTCTCGCGTTCCTCGACCTGTATTCTGCCGGAAGGGACGGTCGTGAATCCGCAGTTCCCGGCGGCCGTCGGAATGCGCAGCCTCGCGGCGACGCGTCTTCAGTCAGTTGTGTTCGGCGCGCTCGCACAGGCCATTCCCGAGAAGATCGCCGCCGCCTGCGGCGACGGCGGCCCGTTGCTCAACATCAAGACCACGGACAACCAGACGGGTCGTCAACTCATGGCTAACCTTGATCCGATCACGGGCGGTGGCGGTGGCTTGCCCTTCCGCGACGGCACCGAGGGGTCGGGCGCCAATTACGGCTTCCTCAAAAACACCCCGGTGGAGATCAACGAGGCGGAAGTCCCCGTGAAGATCATCCGCTACGGTCTCGCCAAGGATTCGGGCGGTGCTGGCAAGTTCCGCGGCGGTCTCGCCAGTCAGCTTGAGTTCGAGGTGTTCTCGCCCAACACCGTGGTCACTGCGCGAAATCGCGATCGCACGCATTTCACGCCCTGGGGCCTCGCCGGCGGCAGTGCCGGAAAGGCGTCGGAATTTATTCTCAATCCAGGCTCGAACCGTGAGGAGAATCTCGGCAATACCGATGTCTTCACGGCCGCGCCGGGCGACCGCATCCGTATCACCAGCGCGGGCGCGGGTGGCTGGGGCAAGCCTTGGGAGCGCGATGCCCAGCGGGTGTTGACGGACGTGAAGCGCGGCTTCGTCTCGTCCGATCTGGCGGCCGCCGAATACGGCGTCGTAATCGCAGAAGGCGCGGTCGACGAGGCCGCGACCGCGCGGAACCGCGCCGAGATGGAAGCGGCGGACGATGGCCGCTTTTATGGCTTCAATGCGCACCGCGTGGCCTTCGAGAAAGTCTGGACGGACGAGGCATATGAGGCCCTGTCGCAGCTCCTTCGCCGGTTACCGGTACATTGGCGCTTCTTCATGAAGCACCGGATCTTCGAAGCCATCGAGCGGCTGCCCGAGGCCGAGCGAAAGGGCACCGCTGCCCAGGTACAGGAGGTCTTCCGGGGAATTTTGCGCGAGTATCCGCAACTCCGGGTCGATCAGGCCGCCGCGGAATAGACGAATCCGTCAGGTCGGCGCGCGGCGGGGAATCGATCCGCCGCCGTCGGCCGGCAGGCTGGCCCCGGTGATGTAATCGGCGGCGTCGGAGCAGAGAAACATCACGACACCGGGCAGGTCTTCGGCCCGGCCTATCCGACCGAGAGGGTTGCCCTTGGCCATACCCTTGATATGGGCGGGCGGCATGGCGATCTGGGCGGAACCGAGGGCGAGTCCGGGTTCGACCGTGTTCACCCGGATGCCGTAAGGACCGAGCGCCAGGGCCAGGCCCTTGGCGAGCCAATCGAGACCGCGTTTCGAGACGCAATAGGGCAGGCCGTTGGTTCGCAGGATACGGGCCGAGGGCGAGCCGATGTTGACGATGCTTCCCCGGACGCCATGGGCGATCATGGCCTTGGCCAGGGTCTGGCTGAGAAGGAAGGGCGCGCGCAGGTTGACCGCCATCACCCGGTCCCAATCCTCGGCCGAAACCTCCAGAATATCCTGAAAGGGGTAGATGCCGGCGTTGTTCACCAGAATGTCGGGCGCGCCCCAGGCATCGGCGATCCGTCGGGCAAGAACGGCGATGGCTTCCGGATCGGTCAAATCGGTTTCGTCGAGAATCAGACGGTCATCGGGCAGTGCCAGATCCGCGGCCAGATCGGTCAAGGCGGCGGCATTACGATCCGAAAGGAATATCCGCGCTCCTGCCGCGGCGAAGGCGCGTGCGAGAGCCTGCCCATAGACGCCGCCCGCGCCGGTGACGACGACACGCTTGCCCGCGAAACCGGTCATGAATCGCGTGCGGTGCGGGCCAGGAAGGCATCGGCAGCCTCGCCCGATGTCATGAATTCGGCGCTGCCCTCCGCGAGCAAATCGATCAGGCGTTCGAGCAGCATCATGCGATGTCCCCGTCCGATGACGAAGGGATGAAACGTATAGGTGATGACGCCCCAGTCCTGAGACCGCTTCATGTAGAGATAGTCGTCGATCCAGTTTCGGAGGATCGCGTCGGTCGGCAGCGAAGTCTGCTGCACGCCGCCTTGATGGCGCAGATACTCGAACAGCGGAAAGTCGTCGAGCGACCAGCTGATCGGCAGTTCCAGCAATCGTGTCGGCGGGCCGAATCTCGCCGGTTGCTGGAGCGAAATTTCGTCGCCCCGCCGCGCGAAATAGGGGGTGTAGTCGTCGCCCATCATGCTGGAATCGTAGTCGAAGCCGTGTTCCAGCAGGAGATCCACGGTGTGCGGGCTGAGATCCCAGGAAGGGGACCGGTAACCGCGCGGCGGCTTGCCGGTCAGGTCTCGGATGGTTTCGAT
>JAQCGR010000231.1 GCA_027619995.1 Pseudomonadota bacterium
GTGGGTGAGGGGATGAAGGCGGTCCAGATTCGTCTCGGGACCGCGCGCCTGACCCATTGCATGCGCTGGCTGGGCATGGCCAAGCGAGCGATCGAAATCTGCATGCCCTATGTCGCCGAGCGGGAGAATTTCGGCGCCAAGCTGGCCGATCACGAGGGCGTCCAATGGATGCTGGGCGAGGCGGCAATGGAGATCCATATCGGCCGGTTGCTGACCATGCATGCGGCCTGGAAGCTCGATCAGGGCGATTTCGCCCGCAAGGAGGTCTCCATGGCCAAGATCGCCGTGGCCGATCTGTTGCACAAATGTATCGACACCGCGATCCAGCTCATGGGCGCCAAGGGCTATTCGGGCGATACGCATCTGGAATGGATGTATCGCTACGCCCGCCAGGCCCGCCTAGTCGACGGGGCATCCGAGGTCCACAAGATGGTCCTGGCCCGGTTCCTGGTGCAGGAAGGTGGAGACTTCTGGCGGTGGGAATAGACGTCGAGGCCGCGCGCCCGGCACTCGAGCGCTTCATTGCGGCCGCGGCCGAGGCCGACCGTGCGGCAATCCTGGCAATCGAGAAGCTCTCGGGCGGAGCCATTCAGGACAATTACGGCCTGGATCTGGCGCTTGAGACTGGCCCCGTGGCCGGGCGTCATGCCCTGGTCCTGCGGACGGATGCCCCTACGGTGATCGCGGAAAGCCATGCCCGGGCCCAGGAATTCGCCCTGCTGAAGGTCGCCCACGGGGCCGGCGTCGCAGTGCCCGAGCCCCTCTGGCTTTGCACCGATACGAGCGTGTTGGGGCAGGACTTCTACCTGATGCGCCGGGTCGCGGGCGGCGCCGCAGGCCATATCGTGACCAAAGCGGCGGCCGAACGGGGGAACGGCCCCGATCTTGCGGCGGCGCTGGCTCGGGAAATGGCCAAAATTCACCGGATCACCCCCGATCCTCCGGATCTCGAATCCCTCGCTTTCCTGGGCGCGCCACCGGCGGATCCGGCGGGCGCGGCGATCGCACGGCTGCGCGGTCATTTGGACGATCATCCGCTCTCCCATCCAGCCCTCGAATGGGGCTTGCGTTGGGCCGAATTGAACAAACCGTCTGAATCTAAAATATCCCTTATTCACAATGATTTTCGAACCGGAAATTACATGGTGAATGAAGGTAAGTTGACGGCTGTTCTGGACTGGGAGTTCGCCAGCTGGGGCGACCCGATGGCCGATCTCGGCTGGTTCTGCGCCAAGTGTTGGCGTTTCGGCGCGGCGGGCGAGGCAGGCGGCATCGCCGATCGGGAGGCGTTCTATGCCGATTATGAAACGGCCTCCGGGCGCAAGGTCGATCCCGAAGCGGTGTTCTATTGGGAGGTCATGGCCCATCTGCGCTGGGCCGTCACCGCGATGCACCAGGGCGAACGCCATGTCTCGGGCGGCGAGACGTCGTTGGACCTTGCGTTGACCGGGCGGCGGCCGGCCGAGCTCGAACTGGAAATTCTCCATATGATTAAGCCCCGTGCCAGGCAGGAGGGCTGAGCGCCATGCAGGACCGACCCGACGCGAAGAACCTGTTGGAAGCGGCACGGCGCGTACTGCTCGACAGCCTGCTGCCGGATTTGCCGGAAGCGCGCCTATACGACGTTTTGATGGTGGCCCGCTGCATGGAAATTGGCGCACGCGCCCTGGCCGCCGGCGAGGCGCCATTGCGTAGGGAATATGCAAGCCTGACGGCGTTGACCGAAGAGACCGGGGTTGAAGAGGCTCGGACGACGATCGGGCCACAGCGCGATAGAACGGATCTGGAACAAGCGATCGAGGCCCGCAACCGCGCCCTCTGCCAGGCCATCCGGGCGGGCGAATTCGACGGTGTGCGGGCTGCGACCCTGGGTGAGCACTTATGGCAGACGGTGACGGACAAAGTTTGTGAAACTAATCCGAAATACGTGAAAACACTTGTGTAACATCGCTCGTGGCTTACCAACCGTTCGTTCGCTCCCAGCGATCGACCACCGTTTCACCTCCTTCGACCAAGTGATAGGCGGGATAGGCTGCGGCCGTCATGCAGGAATGGCTGGGCAGCACCCGCACCCGGGCGCCGATGGGCAGGTCGTCGAAGGGTAGCGGCCGGTCGCTGGTCACCACGCCATGCTCCTGGCTCAGCCGGCCGAGCCGCAGATCGCCCAGCCGCCCGCGACTCGCCGCATCGCATAGCCAGCCGTATCCGGCCTCGGGCAGCCGATGCTGGGCGCTGGCATCGAGAGACAGGGCAAGTGCCCCGGCGTCGATCACCATCTGATTGCGCGCCCGGTTGTGGCCAATCACCGTGGCCAGGACGGAAATCGCGATCTGTTCGGGCCGGCAGGCCCCGATGCTGACCATGTGGAGGTCGTAAAACACGTAATTGCCCGGGCGAATTTCGGTCAGGCCCTCGGCCGAGGCCATATGGACGGCATTGGGTGTGGCGCCGGGCGCGATCCGAGGGCAGGGGATACCGGCGCCGACGAGGGTTTCCGCCGCCGCGACGATCGCGCGCCGTTCGTCTTCCGCCGCGGCGCGGCAATCCTCCGGCCCCCTCGCGCCATAGGATTGGCCGCCATGGGTCAACACCCCGGCGGGGGTCAGATGGCTGGCATCGGCCAGAACCCGCCCGATTTCGAGGATTTCCGGCGATTCGGGCGGCAATCCGGCCCGGTGCATGCCGCTGTCGATCTCGATCAGCACGGGAAAGCGCAGATCGAGCGCCCCGGCGCGTGCTGCCACGGCACGGGCAGTGGCGGGATCGTCGAGCAGCAGGGTGACGCGCGCACCGGCATCCAGGGCCGGGCCGAGATCGGCCAACTTGCCCGGCGCGATGCCGACCGCATAGGTGATGTCCCGGAAGCCCTCGCGCGCGAAATAGCGCACTTCCTCGACGGTGGAGACGCAAAGCCCGCCGGAATGGCCGTCCGTCGCCAACCGGGCGATTTCGGCACATTTGGAGGTTTTCATATGTGGTTTCAGATCGATGCCGAAGGATTTTGCCCGCGCGCTCATCGCCGCGATATTGGCGGTCAGCACAGCGCGGTCGAGAACCAGGGCAGGGGTGCGAAGATCGGCCAGGCGCATGACGCTCTCCATCGGAGGTGGTAACCGCAGCATAGCGTCGCAGCACCCCCGATCAATGCGCCCGGGCCGGGACCCAGCGCTATTCTGGACGCCGTATTAGCGATTGCTTGATCGAAAGCGATCGCTCATGGACAATAGGGCGGAAGCCGATATATTCCGCGCTTCTCATTGCGCCCGCAGCGCTTATGTGATCGGAGGGACAGCGCAAAGTGCAGGCTTGGACGACCCTGCCCAAGATTGCCCGCGATATCGACGTGCCGGACAGCACGGTGCGGCGCTGGGCCTCGTCGCTCGAAGAATTCCTGCCCTCGCGCGGCCGGGGCGCCGGGCGTCGCTTCGATCCCTCGGCCAAGACCGTCCTGGGCCGGGCGCGCGATCTCTACGCCGAGGGGCTGAGCACCGAGCAGATCGTCGAAATTCTGCGCGGTGAGGACCCGAGCCAACCCGAAGGCGCCGGCAACGCCGTCCGCAACGCCTTGGCCGGCCAGCCCCGGTCCGCGCCGGCGACACCGATTCCGGCCCCTTTCCAGGTCGGAATGCGTCCGGCCGCTTCTCCAGGCACAGGACCGCAATCGACTGGTCCGGTTTCCGCCACCCCCGCAGCTTCGGTTCCGACGCTTCCCCAGGCCCCGCAACGCGCGGCGGGCGAAGGCGAAATTGCCGCCTTGCTCGACAGGGTCGATGCCCGTTTGAACAGCATGCGCGAGGAGATGCAGGACCTGAAGGACCTGGTCGCTCGCAGCGAAGAGGTCCAGCGCCTGGAAAACGCCAGGTTCCGGGCCGTGCTCGGCGCGCTCGTCGATCTGATCGAGGTCCAGGACCAGAACCGGCGCCTGTCCATGATCGATCTCGAAAAGCGCGAAGCGCAGAACCACCAACGGGTGATGATCGCGGTTCAAGAACTGCTCGGTTTCCACCGCCGCCGAGGCTGATCCGACCAGCGCCGCCCGCTCGCGGGGCCGTGGCCGCAACCAGGGCGCGGCAAGGACCGGATCACCCCATCGACGAGAGAGCCACCGCTTTCATGCCGCGCTGATCCGATTCCGTTTCGAAATCGACCTTCTGCCCTTCCGTCAGCCCGGACATGCCGGACCGTTCGAGGGCGGTGATATGAACGAATACGTCCTCGCCGCCGGTATCCGGGACGATGAAACCGTAACCCTTCTGGGTGTTGAACCATTTGACCGTACCGGTCGCCATGGGACCCATACTCCCAACCTTGTGATCGAACGCACGGCATAGGAGCCTGCAGGGCAGGCCCCCGTGCCGTGTCGCCGATGCTAAGGTCCCCGATCCGGGCATGGGGTTGTTTTGTCTGCATGGCAGACCTGCACAACGGGTAGGCTGGCACGACGCAAAGGCGGACTACTCGTCAACGGAGGCAATGGCCTCAATCTCGACCAGCATATCGGCCGTGGCCAGGCGGGCTTCGACCGTTGTGCGTGCCGGCGGGGTCTTGTCGCCGAAAACCGCCTGAAATTCCGCATTCATAGCGCTGAAATACCGCATGTCCGACAGATAGACATTGCATTTCAATACGTCGTCCGGTCCGGCGCCACCTTCCGCCAGGATCGCCAGGACGTTCTTCAGGGTTTGCCGAGTCTGCGCGGCGACATCGCCGATACCGACCAGTTCCGCCTTCTCGTTGAACGCAACCTGCCCGGCTGTATAGACGAGGCGTCCGCTTTTGGTCCCGGGCGAATAGGGATATTCGGGGCTGGGGAAAAAGCTGAGGGTAGCCGGCTTCAGAACCTTCTTGGGCATCGTCTCTCCATTCCTGGCTAAGTGTCTTCGTCTTTGATGCCATCCTGGCTATTCTGCCGCAAGGGCGGCACGCCGTCTTCGCCAAACTGACCGCAGAATGCGAGCATGACACAGCGTTTCGAAGGCGAATTCACCCGGCAGGAACCGATCGCGGAAGAGGGTATCGAGCGCGCTGTCGCGGTGCTGCGTTCGGGCCGGTTGCACCGTTACAACCTGGCCCCGGGGGAACATTCGGAAAGCGCGCTTCTGGAGCGGGAGTTCGCAGCCTTTCTCGGCGTGCGCTATTGCCTCGCCGTGACCTCCGGCGGCTACGCCATGACGACGGTGCTGCGGGCTTTGGGCCTGAAATCGGGCGAACCGGTGCTGACCAACGCCTTTACGCTCTCGCCGGTGCCGGGCGCGATCGCAGCGGCCGGCGGACGCCCATTGCTGGTCGAGACGACCGAGGATCTGCTGATCGACCTCGACGATCTCGAAAGCAAGATGGCCGCACAGCCGTCACGCATCCTTCTGCTCTCGCATATGCGTGGACATATCGTCGATATGGACGCGCTGAGCGCATGGTGCCGCAAGCGCGCGGTGACGCTTGTCGAGGATTGCGCGCACACGATGGGGGCAAGCTGGAACGGCGTGAAATCGGGACGTCACGGTCACGCGGCTTGCTATTCGACCCAAACCTACAAGCATATGAACAGCGGCGAAGGCGGGTTGATCGTCTCGGAAGACGCCGACCTGATGGCCCGCGCGACCGTCCTTTCGGGTTCATACATGCTCTACGGTCG
>JAQCGR010000232.1 GCA_027619995.1 Pseudomonadota bacterium
TCCGGGCGCGGAACAGCGGACCTATTTCATGAGCCTATTCCCGACCGGCTGCTTCCAGACCCGCCACAATCAGGTCCTTCAGGGCCTCATGCTGCCCGACGGGGCGGAGAACACGAAGGTCGTCTTCCGGCACTATTACGGGGGCGAGGCCGCGACCGATCCCGCGCTGGAAGAAGAGCGGCGCCGGCAGGAAGCGGAATGGCGTCTGGTCTTCGAGCAGGATATCCCCTTCGTGCGCAGCGTCCATGAGAACTACAAGCGGCGCGATGCGGCGGGAATCGAAACCCGTTTCTCGCCGCTCTGGGAAGCGAATGTCCAACGGTTCCAGCAGACGGTCGTCGAGACCCTGCGCGCCTGAGGTCGCGGGGCAATTGGCATTGCTGCGGCCATCGGCGAAGCTGCGTCGAGTTAGCCCGAAACAGACAGAGAAGCCGGCCGCGTGATCGCCGCTACTGCCGCATGGTTCGAGCGTTATTCGACACGGGTGCTCGTCGCTTCGATCTTTGTCGGGCTGGCCTGGCAGGATCTGGCCGAACTGTTGCGCCCGGCCGTTCTGCCACTCTCGATCCTGACCATGACGTTCGCCTGCGTGCGTATGGACTGGTCCCTGATCGGCCCGCATCTGCGCCGACCGCTGTCGCTCCTTGCCATCCTCGCCTGGTTGCTGGTCGGTGCGCCGCTGCTGGTCTACGGGGTCTGTCTGGTGTTGCTGGAACCCGGCTCTCCGCTTTTCGCGGGGCTCATGCTCAACGCCGTATCTCCGCCCATCATGTCGGCGCCGGCCTATGCGTTGATCGTCGGGGCGGAACCGGTGCAGGCGCTGCTCGTTTCGCTCGGCGGCAGCGCCTTGGCGCCGTTCACCGGCCCGGGCGTGATCGAAGCCCTGGGCCTGGGCGCGGTGCATCTCTCGCCGGGCCATCTCCTGCTGCGCCTGGGCGCGATGGTGTCGGTCGCCCTGGGCCTTGCCTGGCTGATCCGGCGGGTGTTGGGTCCGGCGCGCGTGGTTCGCCATGGCGAGAAGATCGGCGCGATCACGGTCCTGCTGATCGCGGGTTTCGGCATTGGCCTGATGGACGGGATGCGCGGGCAGATCCTTGCCGAACCTGATCTGGTGCTCGGCTATACCCTTGCCGCCTTCGGTCTGAACGGCGGCCTCCAGGTCGTCGGCGCCTTGCTGCTATGGCGCAGGAGTCGGGCTCAGGGACTGGTGGTTGCCCTGGTTTCGGGCAACCGCAACATGTCCCTGATGACGGCGGCGCGGTGATCGACGCCATCGGGCCCGAGGTTCTGCTTTACCTGATCTGCACCCAGTTCCCGCTGTTTTTCATGCCGATGCTGATGCGCTCGGTCTTCCGCCGCATCGCAACGGGTCAGCCGCCTCAATCGATCTCGACGGCATAGGTGGCGGTTTCAGGCGCCTTCTTTATCAGCCCGCGCTTTACCAAAAACTTCGCGAATTTGCGATAGCGCGACGTGTCCAGCGCCGCTGGCCGCAGGGCGAGGCGGGGGATCGTGTCGCGCCATGCCCGGCGATTCAATTCGTCGTCGAGGTCGGGATAGGCTGCGATGAAGAGTTTCCAACTCTCTTCTGGATAGTTGACGATATAGCGAACTGCCTCGCCCAAGGCGTCCAGGAAGGGACGCAGGCGTGGATCGCCCAGCCGGTCCTTGTTGGCGAGAAGGATGAGCGCGTCGTAGTCGGGGACGCCTTCCTCTTCGACATAGAAGGCGCGGCCGGGCCGGCCCTCGATATCCATCTGGTTGAGCTCGAAATTCCGGAAGGCGCCGATCACCGCATCGACCTGGCCCGAGAAGAGGGCCGGCGAGAGCGAGAAGTTCACGTTGACCAAGGTGACGTCGTCGAGTGTCAGGCCGTGCTTTTCGAGCATCGCGCCCAGCAGGGCATCCTCGAACCCGCCGACGGAATAACCGATCTTGTGCCCTTTCAGATCGCCTATCGAGGTGATCGGACTGTCGGCGAGCACGACGAGGCAGTTGAGCGGTGTGGCCACCAGGGTGCCGATGCGCATCAGCGGCAGACCCTCGGCAACCTGGAGGACGAGTTGCGGCTGGTAGCCGATGGCGATATCCGCCTTGCCGGCCGCTACCAGTTTGGGCGGGTCGTTGGGATCGGCCGGGGCGATCAGTTCGACCTCCAGGCCATGCTTGTCGAAATAGCCTTTCTGCTGCGCAATTACGAGCGGCGCGTGGTCCGGATTGACGAACCAGTCGAGCAGGACGGTCAGGGGTTCGACGGCGCGCGCGGGCATGGCGGCGGTCAGCAGCAGCATGGCGCCGGCTAGCGCGGCGATGCGGCGAGCGGTCGGAATGGTCATTGCGGAAAACTCCTCGCGTCGTTGTGGTCTCTGCTGGGATCGGTCTCGGCCTGCCAAGAGACGAAGCGGCGCAGGGCGGCGTCGACCGCGTAATAGAGGGAGACCGCCATCACCCCGAGGGTGAACAGGGCGGCGAACATGACATCGACCTGCATGCGCGCATTGGCGTGCAGCATCATGAATCCGAGTCCGGCGCTGGACCCGACCCACTCGCCGACCACCGCGCCGATGGGGGCGATCGCGGTGGCGACCCGGATACCAGAGGCAAGAGCGGGGAGGGCGGCGGGAATGCGCAGATGCAACAGAATCGCGCTGCGGCTCGCACCCATCGTGCGGGCGAGGTCGAGCCAGCCGGGCTCGGTCCGGCGCAACCCGTCGAGAAAGGCGGCGGTCACCGGGAAATAGATGATGAGCGTCGCCATCGCGACTTTGGAGCCCATGCCGTAACCCAACCAGAGCACCAGGATCGGGGCGAGGGCGAAGACCGGAATTGATTGGCTGACGACCAGGACAGGCATGAGCCAGCGCCGCGCCGGGCGGTAGCTGGCCAGGACCAACGCGCTGAGGCAGCCGAGCGTGGCGCCGAGAGCGAGACCGAGCAGAATCTCCGCCCCTGTCACGGAGGCATGGTGGAGAATCGATTCGGACCGGTCCCACCAGGCAGCAGCCACCCGTGCGGGCGCTGGCAGGATGTAATGCGGCAGCGCAAGCAGCGATACGGTCGCCTGCCATAGGACGACCAGCCCGGCCAGAATGATCAGGGGGCGCAGGAGCCTCATGACTTTCCCTCCGCCGCCGTCAGACGGCGCAGCAGATCAACCTGCATATCGCGCAGCGTCGGATCGGCGGGATCGCGCGGGCGGGTCCCCGCCGGGCGCAAGGGACGATCCAGGCGTGCCGGATGGCCGGCCATGACATGGACCACATCGCCGAGGCGCAGGGCTTCCATCGGGTCGTGGATAACCAGCAGCACGGTGCGCCCCGCCAGCAGTTCTGCCGCCAGTTCCTGAAGACGGTAACGCGTGATCGCATCGACCGCGGAAAAGGGCTCGTCCATCAGAACGATGACCCGGTCTTCCATCAAGGTACGGGCGAGGGCCACACGCTGGCGTTGCCCGCCGGACAATGCCGCGGGTCGGTCGCCGTCGCGTCCGACTAGGCCGACCTGGGCGAGAAGGGCGCGGGCGCGGGCGATCTCCTCGCCTCCGGGGCGCCCTTCGCCGCGCAGGCGATGGCCCAGCAATACGTTATCGAGGACGGTGGCCCAGGGGAGCAGAAGATCCTGCTGGGCCATATAGGCGATGCGGCCGGCGATGGGCGCGCCGTCGCCGCAGGAGACGGCGCTGGCGGCAGCGTCGGTCAGGCCGGCGATCAGGCGCAGCAGGCTCGTTTTGCCGACACCGCTGGGGCCGAGCAGACAGGTCCAGCGCCCGCCCTCGACGGCGATGTCCAGATCTTCGAACAGCGGCACGCCGCCGAATTCGAGGCGGGCGCCTGTCAGGGTTACCGACGGCGCGGTATCCGGGCGTGTGAATGGTTTGGGGCTTGCGGTCACATCACGCCTTCCTTCGCCGGTATGAGCCGGATCAGGTTCAAGGGGTCGTCCGAAATGGACCTCTCAGCCGCGCGTGACGGCTCCCCCGGGTGTTGCGCGAGTATATGGCGGCTGGGCGGGGACTTGGCAAGCACGGGGCGGAGGTTTGCGCGCGGCCGATTGCCGCACCGGGCGATACGCACTATCTCCCAACCATGAAACACGCCATCTCTGCCATCGGCCTGGCTCTAATCGTCCTGGCACCGGTCGCCCCGGCCGCCGCGCAGGACTGCGCAAAGATCGAGGTGCGGCCCCTGCCGGTCTCGCCCCTGGTCATCCGCACCGACCAAGGCGAGCAGCATTTTCAGGTCGAGGTCGCCGCCGCCACAAGTGAGCGTGCTATCGGCCTGATGTGCCGTCTGGGCCTGTTGCCGGGTACGGGGATGTTGTTCGATTTCGCCTCACCGCGTCCGGCCGCTTTCGGGATGCGCAACACATTGATTCCGCTCGACATTATTTTCATCGGCGAGGGCGGGGTGATAGAATCAATTCATGCGGAAGCCAAGCCGCTCGACGAAACCCCCATCGGCTCGACCGGCCCCGTGCGCTTCGTGCTCGAGCTTGCGGGGGGATCGGCGACGCGCCTGGGAATCAAGCCTGGGGATCGGGTCGAACATTCCCGAATTCCGAACTAAGGCTTCGTTGCCGCGCGACTTCCTTCGGTGGAGTCTCTGTAAGGTAGGTGAATGCACGGCGGGGGCACAGAGGCGCGCCCCTGATCGCTCCTTGAACCGTTACATCGACCCGCTGAACGTGAAGCGGGCGTCCCAATAGCGGTCCAGCGCCTCATCCCCAAGCGTGTCGATCTCAGGTTGATCGTCGCGGTAATCGATCATCATTGAATCTCCTCAGGATATGGCATGGAGCACATGCATGGGTTCCAAGCGGAACCCGACAACCCTAGTGGCTGTCCACATCGGCAGTCCACTAGCGTTTGCGCGCCAGGGTCAGGCCGTCGCCGATGGGCACCATGGCCAGGGTCACGCGCTCGTCCTGCGCGACATGCTCGTTGAACTCCCGGATCGCGACGGTGCCTGGCTTCTGATCCTGCTGGTCGGCGACCCGACCGCTCCACAGCACGTTGTCGATGGCGATCAGGCCGCCGGGGCGCAGCAGCACCAGGGCCTTCTCGAAATAATCGATATAGCCGTCCTTGTCGGCATCGATGAAGGCCATGTCGTAGGCCCCGGTTCCACCCTCGGCGATCAGGGCGTCGAGGGTCTCGCCCCCCGGCCCGATGCGCAGGTCGATGCGGTCTTCCACACCGGCTTCGCGCCAATAGGGCCGGCCGATGCCGGTCCATTCCTCGCTGATGTCGCAGGCCAGGACGCGGCCGTCCGCCGGCAAATGCAGGGCCACGGCAAGCGCGCTGTAGCCGGTGAAGGTGCCGACCTCGATCGTGCGCCTTGCGCCGGTCAGTTCCGCCAGCAGGCCCAGGAACTGGCCCAGCTCCGGTGAGATCTGCATGTAGGAATACTTGCCCAGCTCGGCCGTTTCCGCGCGCAGGCGGCGCAGAACATCGGGTTCGCGCGAGCCGAGGCGCAGCATGTAGTCGTAAACGGAATCGTCGAGCTGAATGGTTTTGACCGACACGCGTCCTGTCCCCTGGTTTTGTAGTGGAATGGGCAGTGAGAATACTCCCCGATTGGGGGGTCCGCCCGCGCGGCATGACGGCCGCGCGGGCACTTACATAACGGCCTTGT
>JAQCGR010000233.1 GCA_027619995.1 Pseudomonadota bacterium
CCCACAGAATGCCAAAACTACTTCGCCGCAGCCGGATATGACCAAGAGTGATCGGAAAATGCTCTAGCCATTCTCGCCTCCCAATATTGAATGTGCCGAGTCTTACACGGATTGCCCGTCCATATCTAATCACGGAAACCGGGAAAGCGGTGTGCGCCACGTCGGACCGGGCGCACAAAGGGCGGTTCGACCGCCGAGCTTCGCACCGTCTACCGAACTGGAAGTTCTCGCGGTAGGGATATTGGGATCGCATATCCGCAACCCCGCGAAACCCGGCCGCGAAACCCGCTCTGAGCACCTGACCTAGTCGATCACGATCAGTTCGCGCGGCGTGGCGCATAGACGCTCGCCGCCCGAGGGCGTTACGGTGAAGGATTCGGAGATCGCCGCACCCATGTCGTCGAGCCAGATGCCCGACTGGAAATGGAAGCACATGCCTTCCTGCAGCACAGTCTTCTCGCCAGGGCGCAGGCTGACCGTCCGCTCGCCCCAATCGGGTGGATAGTTGAGGCCGACGGAATAGCCGACCCGGCTATCCTTCCTCAGGCCGTGCCTGCGCAGCACCGCCTGCCAGATCGCCTCGACCTCCTCCCCGGTGACGCCGGGCTTGGCGGCCGCCAGGGCCGCGTCGCCGCCCTCTATCACCGCGTTGGCCAGGTCCACCACCTTCTGTGGCGGCTTGCCGAGATAGAAGGTGCGGGTGTTCGGCACCTGATAGCGTCGGCGCGCACCGGCCATTTCGATCACGGCCAGGGTGTCGTTCGGCAGGGGTTCGTCCGTCCAGGTCAGATGCGGCGTCGTCGTGCCCTCGCCGACCTGCAGCAGGGGGCAAAGGCATGTGTAGTCGCCGCCCGCGCCCGGCACGCCCATGGTCTGGGCGTGATAGATCTCGGCGATCACCTCGTTTTGCGGCACGCCCGGCCGCATCTTGTCGATCGCCCGCATCATCGCCGCGGTGCAGATTTTCCCGGCCGCGCGCATCAGCGCCAGTTCGGCCTCGGATTTCACCAGCCTCGCCCAATTCACCAGATTGGCATTGTCGGCGAAGGATGCCCCCGGCAGCCCCGCGACCAAATGGGCATGACCCTTGGCCGTGTAGTAATGGGCATCCGTCTCGACCCCGATCCGCGCCTTGGCCCAGCCCCGCGCCTTCACCAGATCGCAGAGTTGGTCGAAGGGATGTTCGGTCGCGTGGTGGATCAGGCGTTCGTCGAAGGAGACGATATCCGCCGGCGGCAAGCCGGTGGTGATATGGGCCGAGGGCGCGTCCTGGGGCCGGCCGAACCAGATCGGCCCACCATCGCCGCCATGCAGCAGCACGGCTTGGGGCGTATAGAAGGACCAGCCGTCGAAGCCGGTCAGCCAACCCATATTGGCCGGGTCGACCAGAATCAGCAGGTCGAACCCCGCCGCTTCCATGCGCTTTCGGGTATCGGCGATGCGCCTTGCATATTCCGCCGGCCCGAACGGTTTTACGAACGGCACGGTGCTTCCTCTCCGGATCCCGCGGCGGCTTGCCGCCTCGTTTCCCGATCAGTCGATGACGATCAACTCACGCGGCGCGTTGCACAGGCGCTCGCCGCCCGATGGGGTGACGACGAAGCTCTCGGACACCGCCGCCCCCAGGTCGTCCATCCAGACGCCGGACTGGAAATGGAAGCACATGCCCGCCTCCAGCACGGTCTTTTCGCCCGGGCGGAAACTCACGGTCCGCTCGCCCCAGTCCGGCGGGTAGTTCAGACCGATGGAATAGGCCACACGGCTGTCCTTGCTGAGGCCGTGCCTGCGCAGCACCGCCTGCCAGATCGCCTCGACCGCCTCGCCCGTCACGCCGGGCTTGGCCGCGGCCAGGGCGGCGTCGCCGCCCTCGATCACGGCCTTGGACAGATCGACGATCCGCTGCGGCGGCTTGCCGAGATAGAAGGTGCGCGTGTTCGGCACCTGATAGCGCCGCCGCGCGCCCGCAATTTCGAGCACCGCCAAACCCTCCTCGGGCAGCGGCTTGTCGGTCCAGGTCAGATGCGGCGTCTTGGTGCTGTCACCGGCCTGGAGCAAAGGCACGAGCGAGGTATAGTCGCCGCCCGCTCCCGGAATGCCCATGGTCTGGGCATGAATGATCTCGGCGACCACCGCGTTCTGGGGCACACCCGGCCGTATTTTCTCGATCGCGCGCATCATGGCCGAAGTGCAGATCTTGCCGGCTTCACGCATCAGGACCAGCTCGGTCTCGGACTTCACGAGACGGGCCCAATTCACCAGATTGCCGTCATCGACGAAGACCGCATCCGGCAGGCCCTTGACCAGATGGGCATGGGAGCGGACCGAATAGAAATGCGCATCGCCTTCGGTCGCGATGCAGCCCTTGTCCCAGCGGCGCGCCTTCACCAGAAGACAGAGATCATCGAAAGCATGGACATCCGGGCGATGCACCAGAGTATCGGCATACATCACGATATCTTCGGGCGGCAGGTCGGTGGTGATATGGGCGGCCGGTTCGTCCATGGGCCGGCCCCACCAGACCGGGCCGCCCTCCTCGACATGCAGCAGCACGGCCTGGGGCGTGTAGAAGGACCAGCTGTCGTAACCGGTCAGCCAGCAGATATTGGCCGGATCGACCGAAACCAGAAGATCGATATCGGCGGCTGCCATGCGCTTGCGCGCCTTGGCGATACGCTCGGCATATTCGGCAGGGCCGAAGGGCTTGTCGAAATCCACCATGCGACGTCTTCCCCCGTTGGAGTGCTATTGCATGACCATGCCGCCATCGACCTGAATCGCCTGACCGGTCATGTAATCCGAATCCGACGAGGCAAGGAAGGTGGCGAGGCCGACGATATCGTCCGGCGCAGCGAAGCGGCCGAGCGGAAAATCCGGGTGCGCGTCGCCCAGGGTCGTCCCCGCCGGCGTATCCGGCAGGGCGCGGAACTCGTCATCGAGCTGACGCCACATATCGGTTTCGACGATGCCCGGGCAGAAGGCATTGACCGTGATGCCATGCCCGCCCCAGGCGCGCGCGCCGGACTGGGTCAGGGCGACGACCGCGAATTTGCTGGCGCAGTAATGGGCGCAGAGCGGCAGGGCCTGCTTGCCCGCCACCGAGGCCGTGTTGACGATCTTGCCGCCACGGCCCTGGGCGATCATGCCTTTGGCCGCTTCCTGCATGCCGAGCAGCACGCCGAAGGCGTTGACCTCCATCATCCGGTGCCAATCCGCGTCCTCGATCTCGAGCAACGGCTTGGTCTGGGCGATGCCGGCATTGTTGAAGACGATATCGAGGCCGCCATGGGCCGCCGCCGCAGAATCGAACAGCGTCGCCATGCTGGCCCGCTCCGTGACGTCGCAGGCGAGAGCGATAGCCTCGGCGCCGGCCGCCAGGGCTTCGCCGCAGCCGCAGCCGCTCCGGCCTCGTCCCGATCGGCGAAACAGACCCGTCCGCCCTCACGTGCCAGGCGCAACGCAATGGCTCGGCCGATGCCCCGCGCCGCGCCCGTGACCACGCAACTCTTGCCTTCGAATCGGCCGGCGGACATCGCATCCTCCCCTCAGCGGTGGTCGGTCACCAATTGTCGATCAGGCGCTTGCGCTCGGTGCGCGGCGCCCGCGGCGGCAGAACGGCCAGGAAACGCAGCACGGCCGCCCTGGTATCCGCCGGGTCGATGATATCGTCGATCTCGAAGCGCTCGGCGACTTCCATCGCCAGATTCCGGCGCAGATTCTCGTCAGCCAGTTCCCGGATGCGGGCGTCGCGCGCCTTGTCATCGGGCAGCGCCGCCAACTCGTCGCGATGGACGATCTTGACCGCACCTTCCAGGCCCATGTTGCCGAATTCGGTGGTCGGCCAGCCGATCAGCAGCTTCGGCCCCAGGGCGAGCGAACCCATCATGTAGAAGCCCAGCCCATAGGCCTTGCGCAGGACCACCGTCATGAAGGGGGTGGTGGCGTTGGCCGCTGCCGTCAGCACGCGGGCGCTGTGGCGCGCCAGGGCCTCCGCCTCGACCTGGGGGCCGATCATCAGGCCCGGCGTGTCGCACAGGAACAGGATCGGGATGTCATGGGCATCGCAGAGTTGGATGAAGCGCGCGATCTTGTCGCAGGCCACGCTGTCCATCGCCCCGGAGAGATAGCTTGGCTGGTTGGCGATCACCCCGACCGGCCGGCCTTCGACCTTGATCAGGGCGGTCACCGCCGCCTTGGCGAAACGCGGGCGCAATTCGATGATCGAGCCGATATCGGCGATGCCGAGCAACACCTTGCGGACATCGTAGGCGCGGCGCCGGTTCTCCGGCACCACATCGCGCAGGGCCATCGTGTCGGGCGCCTCGCCCGTCCAGGCTTCGTCCGTGCCCTGGCCCCGGAAATAGGAGAGATAGCGCCGCGCGATCTGGGCCGCTTCGTCCTCGGTCTCGACGACAATATCGACCGTGCCGCTCTTCTCGTGAATCTCGGCCGCGCCCAGTTCCTCGGGGGTGAGCTTGAGGCCCAGCCCGGCCTCGACCAGCGGCGGGCCGGCCATGCCCATGGCGGCGTCCCTTGTCGCGATCACCGTGTCGCATTGCCCGGCCATGTTCGCGGTGCCGGCGAAGCAGCGCCCGGCGACGATGGAAACCGTCGGCACCAGACCCGAAAGCCGGGCCAGCAGGACGAAGCTTTCCTCGAAGAAGCGCGGGTTGATGTAATCCTCATGGGCGCGCCAGCCCGCCCCCTCGGCGAAGATCACGAAAGGCAGGCGCAGGTCGCGGATGACATGGGCCACCCGGTCGAACTTGGCGTGGCTGATGGTCGCCTGCGAGCCGCCCAGGACGGTGAAATCATAGGCCGCGACGGCGACCCGGTGGCCATCCATCGTGCCGAAACCGATGACGAGGCCGTCGGCCGGCCCCTCGATCCGCTTGAAGGCGGGTTTGGCGAGCTGGCCGAATTCCTGAAAGCTACCGGGATCGACCAGGGAGGCGACATTCTCGCGCGCCGTCCGCTTGCCCTTGTCGTGGCGCTTGGCGACCGCCTCGGGCCGGGCCGCATCGAGGGTGACCGCCTTGGCGTCGAGCGCGGCCTGGAGGTCGGGTCGCGGCGCGCTCGCGGCGGTCTTCGTTCTGTCGTCGGACATCGGGTCCCCCCTCAATCCAGAATGGCGATGGTCTGGCCTTCGACCAGGACGTCGCCCTCCTCGATCAAAAGCTCGCGGATCGTGCCGGCCTGGGGGGCCTCGAACGGGACCTCCATCTTCATGCTTTCGAGCAGGCATATCTGCTGCCCTGCCTCGACCGCATCGCCCTCGGCGACCGACACCTCGATCACGCGCCCCGAAATCTCGGACTTGAATTCCGCCACGACCCCCCCTCCGCATTCGTCGTCTTACCGTTCCTTCTATCACGCCGTTCGGGCGGCGGAAATAGACAGAGACCCGGTGAGGCGCGGACTCCGGACAAAAGCCGGGCTCGGGACAAAAAGAAGCCGCGCCGGGAAGGCATTTCCCGGCGCGGCCGATGGTCTAGAGCGTCTACTCCCGCGGTCGAATTTTTCGACCTTGTGGGTCATGCCATCTCTGGGAAGAGACGCTACTTCCAGGCGGGCTTGCCCAGATTGACGTCGTCGTCATCGA
>JAQCGR010000010.1 GCA_027619995.1 Pseudomonadota bacterium
CAGGCCGGGCGCGAGGTCGCGCCTCGCGTCTTCCAGCAGGGAGACGAGGTCATAGGCGAGCGGGCCGATCACCGCATCCTGAAAATCGAGCAAGCCGCAACCCGCAATGCCCGCCCGCCCCGGCAGGACCATCAGATTATCGACATGGTAGTCGCGCAGGATCAGCGTATCGGGCACCGCGCGGGCGACGGAAAAGGCGATCCGCCAGAGCCCGAGATACTCGTCTCGAGCGGCATCGGTCAGCGTCCGGCCCGTCACCGCCGGGATATACCAATCGACCAGCAGCGCGGCCTCGGCAAGCAGGCGTTCGTCGTCATAGTGCGGCAGATCGGCCGCCGTCGCTTCGGCCCGGCGATGCAGGGCGATCAGCAGATCCGTGGCGAGGCGGTAGAGGGCGGCCTCATCCGCCCCGGCAGCCAGCTCCCGGGTATAGGTCGCATCGCCCAGATCCTCGAGCAGCAGGAAGCCCTCGGCGGTGTGCTCGCTGAGAATGCGCGGCGCGCTGAATTCCATGGCCGAGAGGTGCCGGGCGACGGCGAGGAAGGGTCGCACATCTTCGCGCGGCGGCGGCGCGTCCATCACCATGGCGCTCTTCGCGCCACGGCCCGTTCCGCGCTTGAGGCGGATATAGCGGCGGAAGGAGGCGTCGCCGGGCAAGGGGTCGCGCGCGGCATCGGCCCAGCCCGCCGCCGCCAGGAAGGCATCGAGCGCGGCCGCCCGTTCGGTCACGACGCCGCTCCGGCCAGACGCGCCATCCGATCCCGCCAGGCGGGGCCGCCCGATATCGCGACCGTCCGCGCATCGTCGCCGGTGCCGTAGGAGATCGCGATGCAGAGGCGCCCGGGATCGAGCGCATCCGGCGCACGGTCCGGCCATTCGACCAGCAGGATGCCCTCGGCCAGGGCCTCCTCGAGGCCGAGTTCGGCCGCTTCAGAGGGGTCGCCAAGGCGGTAGAGATCCACGTGCCAGACCGCGCCGCCCGGCAAGTCGTAAATCTGGACCAGGGTGAAGGTCGGGCTCGGCACCTCGCCCAGCGGGGCCTCCGCTGCGCCGGATGAAGGCGCGCGCGAAGCTGGTCTTGCCGGTCCCGAGATCGCCGTCGAGGGCGATGGTATCGCCCGGCCGGGCCAGCGCCGCGACACGGCGCGCAAGCGCGGCCATACCCGCCTCGTCCCGCAAGTCGAGGACGATGGGCGGGTGCGGTTCTGAGGAAGCGGAAGAAGCCATCGCGCGGGCGTTATCGACCATCGCCGCCCATCATCGGGCGGCGGTGGGGCCTGTCAAGCGAGGGCGCGCAGAAGCGCCCGATTCCGGCAAGACTCGCCCAGGCGAATGCGCTTAGCATCAGCGGGATCGATCAAGCGAAAGGGGGGATTGTCATGCAGGAACTGGAAGCGACCTGGAAGCGCGTGATCACCATCGGCTGGCTCATCGTCTGGCGCGGGTCGTTGGGAGGTTTGGCCATTGGATTCGCCATCGGATTCGTCGTCGGATTCATCTTTGGTTTTATTGAGGGTCCGCCCGCCACATCCGGCAGGTCTCCGGAAACCGTCAGCTTGATCATAAGCGCGCTAACAGTACCTGCCGTACTCGCCTGGTGGCTGCTCGTCGTCCTGATGGCGTTGAGAAAGCGCTACAAAGGATTCCGACTGGCCCTGGTTTCAACGACGGAGTGACCGCCGGGTCCAAGTCGAGCTCAGGACGCCTCGGCGATCGCGTTGCCGGGATCGGCATGGGCGGGCAGGACGCAACTCACCCGCGTGCCGCGTTCGGGCGAGGAATCGATCTCGACATAGCCGCCATGCATCTCGACGAAATTCTTGACCAGGGCCAGGCCCAGGCCGGCGCCGGTCATGCCGCCCTCGGGCTGCGGGCCGCGCTCGAATTTCTCGAAGATCCGTGTCCGGTCCTCGCGCGGGATGCCCACACCGCTATCGGCGACCTCGAACACCACGGTCGCAGCCTCGCGCCGCCCGATCAGGGAAACCCTCCCACCCTCGGGCGTGTATTTGATCGCGTTGCTCATCAGATTGAAGAGCGCCTGTTTGATGCGCCGCTCATCGGCGGTCATGACGCCGATATCCGGCGGGCAACGGAATTCGAGTTTCAGGTTCTGCTTGCGCGCCCAGTCGCGCGTCAGGTTGAAGACACTGACCAGGAGGGCATGGGCATCGACCCGGTTGCGCTCGAGGGTCATGCGCCCAGCCTCGATCATCGCCAGGTCCAGGATGTCGTTGATCAGGGCAAGCAGGCGGCTCGACGCATCGATGATCCCTTTGCTGTATTCCGACTGGCGCTCGTTCAACTCACCAAAATACTGATTGTTGAGGATTTCGGCGAAACCGATGATCGCATTCAACGGGGTGCGCAGTTCCTAGGAGACATTGGCGATGAATTCCGATTTGAGCCGGTCAGCGGTTTCCAGCGCCTCGTTGCGCTCGCGCAGCACGCGTTCGACGCGGATCGAATCCGTGATGTCGAGATAGCTCCACAGCACACCGCCATCGGGCAGGGGCACCTTGGCGTAGCTGATGACCGACCCGTCGAGCCGCTCCATCCGGCCATTGATCGGGATTCTGTCCGTCGCCCGTTCGAGCATTCTCTCCCGCAGGCTGCCCCATTCGGAGCCCTGTTCGAAATAGCCGCGCGTGCGCTCGACCACGTCCGAGACATGCGGCTCAGTCCGCATGAAATCCTCGGCCAGGCCCCAGATCCGCGCATAGGCCGGGTTGGACAGCTTGAGCCGGCCGTCGCCGCCGAAGACCGCAACGCCTTCATATAGATTGTCCAAGGTCTCGCTTTGAACGTCGATCAAGGTGTTGTAAGAGCGTTCGAGGGCCAGGCGGTCGGTGACATCCTCGAAAATGAACAGCAGCCCGCCCATCGGATGGGGCGTCACGACCATCCGCAGGCTGCGCAAATCGGGCAGATGGAGCACTTCCTCCAACGGTTCGAGCAACGAGGTGAAGAGCTTGCGCCGCTCGCTCTTATAGGCCGGAAAATCCGCCTGCTCGGGCATCGCCCGGCGATCGCGCAAATCCTCCAGCACGGCATCGTAGTTCGGCTCGGTGACGAGCCATTGCTCATCGAATCGCCAGAGCCGGGCATAGGCCGTGTTGAAGAAAGCCAGGCGCGTATCCGGCCCGAAGATCGCGATGGCGACGCCGAGTTTTTCCAGCACCTCGCGATGGGCGTCGAGATGACGCGCCAGCTCGCCTTCGGCCTCCTCGACATCGGTGTAGTCGAGGGCGTAGCCGAG
Organism: Pseudomonadota bacterium; assembly: GCA_027619995.1. Taxonomy (GTDB): domain Bacteria; phylum Pseudomonadota; class Alphaproteobacteria; order CADEGL01; family CADEGL01; genus JABIRQ01. The sequence goes on from JAQCGR010000010.1 coordinate 3,260, forward strand.
CAATTCGCCGTCCGGCCCATCCGGCAACTCGGTGATTTCCAGCAGCCGCCTTTCGCCGCCGATCACGACATGATGGCGTTCGGCACGGGGCGCGCCTTCGGCCGCCGCCCGCTGGGCGATCTCGATCCCGGCGCCGGTCAGGATCTCGGCCCCCTGAGCCAGCGCCTGGTCCAGCTCCTCTGCATCGGCCGCGCGGGCATAGGCCGCATTGCCCGCGACGACGCGGTGCCCGGAATCGCGCCGCCAGGCCGCGATGGGCAGGGCGTCCAAAAGGCGCGCGAGACGGTCCTGGGCCCGGTCCAGCGCCGCCCTGGTCACAGTCGCCTCGGTAACATCGGTCAACCAAAGCGCGTCGGCACCGGCCTCCGCCATGCGCCGGCCTTCCGCCCGAAAGCTCCGTCCCGAATTCGCCGTCAGTCGGTCGAGAGAGAATTCCGCCCCGCGGCCGCGCAGCGCATCGAGTCCGGCGCGCAGCCGGGCGCCCGCTTCGGGTGCAAAAGCTTGGATCAGGTCATCGGTATCGAATCCGCCCGTGACGGCCAGACCCAGACCATCGCCAAGAGCGGCGGAACAGCGCGCAGGCCCACCGCCGGCCGGCCAGACCATCGCCTGGGCAGGCCCCGCAGCCACCGTGGCGCGGGCCAGGGCGAGTTCACCTTCCGCAGTCGCGGCCCGGCGTCGTTCCGCGCGCCAGCGCGCGCCGAGCAGCACAATGCCCGCGATTGAAACCAAGAGGAGGGCGCCGCCAGCGAAGACGGCCGGTTCGGGGGTCGCAGCCAGGGCGGGAGCCGGCGTCGCGATCGCCAGACTGGCGAACGCGACCGCCCGGCGGGACAATCTCCGCCGGGCGTTTCGAACACCGAAACCGGACGCAACATGCCAAATCAAGCAAGTCCCCCCCCCGGCGGACCGACGTCTAGTAACGGTAGTAGTCGGGCTTGTACGGCCCTGCCGCCGCGACACCGATATAGGCCGCCTGCTCGGGCGAGAGCTGCGTCAGAGTCACGCCCAGTTTGTCCAGATGGAGTTTCGCCACCTTCTCGTCGAGATGCTTGGGCAGGACATAAACCTCCCGCCCGTAGCGGTCCGGGTTCTGCCATAGTTCCAGCTGCGCGATCACCTGGTTGGTGAAGGACGCACTCATCACGAAACTGGGATGGCCCGTCCCGCAGCCCAGATTCACCAGCCGTCCCTTGGCCAGCAGGATGACCCGCTTGCCGCCGGGAAACTCGATCTCGTCGACCTGCGGCTTGATCTCGCGCCATTTCATGTTGGCCAGGGCGGCGACCTGAATCTCGCTGTCGAAATGGCCGATATTGGAGATCACGGCGCGGTCCTTCATCTGGCGCATGTGATCGACCGTGATGACGTCGATATTGCCGGTCGCGGTCACGAAGATGTCGCCGCGCGGGGCCGCGTCCTCCATCGTGACGACCTCGAAGCCTTCCATCGCCGCCTGCAGGGCGCAGATCGGATCGGCCTCGGTCACCAGCACGCGGCAGCCCGCGTTGCGCAGGGACTCGGCGGAGCCCTTGCCGACATCGCCGTAACCGGCAACGACCGCGACCTTACCTGCCATCATCAGGTCGGTGGCGCGCCGGATCGCATCGACAAGGCTTTCCCGGCAACCGTATTTGTTATCGAACTTCGACTTGGTGACCGAGTCGTTCACGTTGATCGCCGGAACTTTCAGGGTGCCGGCTTTCTGCATCTCATACAGACGGTGGACACCGGTCGTGGTTTCCTCCGACAGGCCGACCACATCGTCGAGCAGCTCGCCGTATTTCTCGTGCATCAGCACGGTCAGATCGCCACCGTCGTCGAGAATCAGATTGGGCCGCCAGTCATCGGGACCGAAGATGGTCTTCTCGATGGCCCACCAGAATTCATCCTCGCTCATCCCTTTCCAAGCGAAAACCGGCACACCGGTCGCCGCGATGGCGGCGGCGGCCTGGTCCTGGGTCGAGAAGATGTTGCAGGAACTCCAGCGCACCTCGGCGCCGAGCGCGGTCAGGGTCTCGATCAGGACCGCAGTCTGGATCGTCATATGCAGGCAGCCCGCGATGCGCGCGCCTTTGAGCGGCTTGGACGCGCCGAATTCCTCGCGCGTCGCCATCAGGCCGGGCATTTCGGTCTCGGCCAGCTCGATTTCGCGGCGGCCCCAATCGGCCAGCGAGATATCCGCGACCTTAAAATCCTGTTCGTTCGGCATGTTGTTCTCCAAAAGCGGGCCCGCGATATCGCGCCGCGGCCCTTTGGCGTCTCCCGTCGCGAGGCCGTATAGCAATACTCCGGTGCGCCAGCAACCGCAGCACCGGTCCTAACCCAACATGGTTAACGCGAGATTAAGTCCAAGCAATTACGCCAGAGCGTTGAAATCGTCGAGCAGAGCGGCGATCCGGCCCGCATCCCACTGATCCATGACCATATGCGCGCGCCGGTTGGCGGCAAGATGGTCCATCACGCGCACCCGTTCCTTAACCCTGGGAATGCTGCCCGCGGCCATCGAGAGTTCGCGGATGCCGAGGCCGAGCAGCAGGACCGTGCAGCGCGGATCGCCCGCCATCTCACCGCAGACGCTGACTGGAATGCCCGCCCGGTGGGCCGCCTCGGCAGCAAACTGGATCAGACGCAACACCGCCGGGTGCAACGGATTGTAGAGATGCGCCACCTGGTCGTCGCCACGGTCGATCGCCAGGGTATACATGGTGAGATCGTTGGTCCCGATGGCGAAGAAATCGCAATCCCGGGCCAGCGCGTCGGCGGTCAGGGCCGCGCCCGGCACTTCGATCATCGCCCCCAGCGGCGGCATCTCGATCTTTGGCGCCTGCTTTCGCCGGCGAATGCGGCGAAGGACCTTTTCGAGAATCCGACGCACCGCGCGCACCTCACCTGTCGTCGAGATCATGGGCAGCAGAATCCGCACGGGTCCATGGGCCGAGGCCCGCAGGATCGCGGCAAGCTGCGTTTCGAGAAGGGGCTGCTCCTTGAGCGAGAGCCGGATGGCCCGCAATCCAAGGGCCGGATTGACGCTTTCGGTCGTCCGGCCGCCGAGGGAGGTCAAAAGCTTCTCGCTGCCGACATCCAGGGTCCGGACGGTCACGGGCTTTCCGCCCATCGCCGAGACCACCGCGGCAAGCCCAAGGTATTGCTCTTCCTCGCCGGGCAGGTCGTCGCGGTTCATAAAGAGGAATTCGCTGCGCAGCAGGCCGACCCCCTCGGCCCCGGCGGCCAGGACCGAATCGAGTTCGCCCGGCAGTTCAAGATTGGCCTGCAGGCGGATTTCGACCCCGTCTCGCGTGCGCGCGGGCAGGTCGCGCAAGCGATCCAGGCGGCGGCGCTCGCGCAGATAGGCCGCGTGCTTTTCCTTGTATTCGGCCAGGGTCCCAGCCGTCGGCGAGACGACGACGAGGCCGGCCGAGCCGTCGAGGACAATGAGCTCACCGCTGCGGATGCCGCTATGCATCAGGGCCGGCACGCCGAGCACCGCCGGCAGGCCGAGCGAACGGGCCATGATCGCGGTAAGGCTCTCCACCCCGCCCAGAACGGTGGCAAAACCGGCGACCTCGCCGGGCGTGATCAGCGCGGTTTCCGCCGGGCTCAACTCCTCTGTCAGGATCACGCTGTCGGGCGGCAGGTGGGAAAGCGGTTGGTACGGCCGGTTGATGAGACTGCGCACCAGGCGGTCGCCGACCTCGCGCACATCCTGGATGCGCGCCGCCAGATAACGGTCCTCGACCGCGGCGAAACCGGCCGCAATCTCGGCGATCTCGGCCTGGACCGCCGCTTCGGCATTGCGCCCGTCCTCCGCGATGCGTCTCGTGGCGCCCCGGATCAGCCGGGAGTCGGCCAGCATGTGCAGATGCGCATCGAGCAGGAAGCCGAGTTCCTCGGCGACCGAATCGGGCAAGCCGGCAGCCTTGGCGCGCAGCTTTTCGAGTTGTTGACGAGAGCGTTTGACGGCGGCGTCGAGGCGGGCGCGCTCCGCGTCGCGCTCGGCCGCCGGCACATCGTATTCCGGCACTTCCATGACGCCGCGCTCGTTGAGATGCGCGGTGCCGATAGCAATGCCTTCGGAGACGCCGAGGCCATGAAACACGCGCTCTCCGCGCGCGTCGCCTTTCCGGCTACTCCCTGTCCTCATCGAACTTCCTCTCGACCAGGGCGGCGAGGGCGTCCAGCGCGGCCGCCGCGGCCCGCCCGGCGGCGCTGATTTCCAGCCGTGTGCCAGGCCCGGCGGCAAGCATCATGAGGCCCATGATCGACGACCCGGCAACGCGGGTCTTATCCCTTGCGACCTCGATCTCCGCCTCGAATTCGGCAGCCAGCTTGACGAATTTGGCGGCCGCCCGGGCATGCAGGCCCCGCGCGTTGACGACCGTCACCGCCCGCCGCCGGGGCAGCACCTCCTCCGCGGCGCGATTGGCCGTCATCCGCCTCCCTCGCCGAGCAGGGCCGAGGCCACGTTGATGTATTTTCGGCCCGCCTCTTGCGCGGCCGCGACGGCCTCGGACAGACCGCCTTCGCGCAAGCTCGCCAGCTTGATCAGCATGGGCAGATTGACCCCGGCGATCACCTCGACCTCGGGGCCCGCGTCCATGACGGAAATGGCAAGATTCGAGGGCGTGCCGCCGAACATATCGGTGAGCAGGACGACGCCCTGCCCGTCATCCACCGCCGCGATGCTGTCGAGGATGTCCCGGCGCCGCTTTTCCATATCGCCGTCGGGCCCGATGCAGACGGCGGCGATCCGCTCCTGCGGGCCGACGACATGCTCCAACGCTGCGATGAATTCGTCAGCGAGGCGGCCATGGGTGACCAGAACCATTCCAATCATTGCATTCCATCCGTGCGCTATGCGCCGCTTGCAGGGCCCGAGTTCGGTCGGACCGGCGTCTCAATCGGCCGTCGACCGACCCAGATCGCGATGGCGCAAATGCACCTTGCGCCCCATGCCACTAAGCCATGCAGAGAGACGCTCGGCAACGTAAACGGAGCGATGGCGCCCGCCGGTGCAGCCCAGGGCCACCGTCAGATAGGTCTTACCCTCGACCTCGAAGCGCGGCAGCAGGTCCCCGAGCATCGTCCGGAGAGTGTCGAAGAAGCGCTCGAATCCGGGATCTTCCTCGATATGGGCACCCACTTCCACGTCGCAGCCGGTCAGATCCTTGAGCACCGGGTCGTAATACGGATTGCGCAGAAAGCGCACATCGAAAACGAGATCCGCTTCGCGCGGCAGGCCATGGCCATAGGAGAAGGAAACGACGAACAGGCTGAGAACGTCGCATAGAGGTTGGGCGAAGCGGTCGGCGAGGAGCGCCCGCAAGGCGCCCAGTGTGAGACTCGAGGAATCGATCACCACATCGGCGCGACGCTGCAGCCCCGCGCTGATGACCCGTTCGCGCGCAATGCCGTCGGCCACCGGCCGATCCTGCGCCAGGGGATGGCGGCGCCGGCTGGCGGCGAAGCGCCGCTGGAGAATGTCGTCGTCGCAGTCGAGATAGACCAGATGAATTTCGAAACGATCGAGGGCGCGCAGGGTTTCGAGTTGATCGAGGAAGGCGCCGACATTAAAATCGCGCGTGCGAACGTCGATGCCGACGGCCAAGCCGCGCCCCTCGATCGATTCGACACCGAGCAGGCCTGCGATCAGGGAGATCGGCAGATTGTCGACCGCCTCATAGCCGATATCCTCTAGGGCCTTGAGCGCCGAACTCTTGCCCGCGCCCGATACCCCGGTCACGAACACGATCCGGCTGCGCCCGGCTGGCCGGTCGGCGGTGGTTTCTGCGTCAGACATCGGCGGCGTCTCACCCTCCATCACGACCCATTACCTAGGTGCGCACCCCGGGCGGCGGCAAGGGCCAGCTTCGCCGGCGTCGCGGCGTCGAACGGTGCCAGCCGAAGGAGCGGCAGGGGCAAGCCGAGATAAGTCCTGAAGGCAGGTTCGGGCAAGCGCGGCACATCCTCCCGAGGGACCAGGTCGACGACAAGGTCGAGCGCCGCCTCGTCCACCGCGGGAAATTCGACGATGCCCAGACCGCGCACCTCCAGCCGCCCGGCGATCGCAGACGGGGCGGAGGCGACGAGGCGGCCGTCCCGGAGGCGCAGATCGCAACGATCATCCGCGATCAAGTGCGCGCCGCGATCGAGCAGACGCAGGGCGAGGTCTGACTTGCCGGCACCCGAGGGGCCGCAAAACAGGATGCCGTATCCGTCCAGGACGATGGCGGTGCCATGAATCTGCAGGCTTCCCGAACTGTCTGTCGATTGGGGGTCCGGCGGCATCGCTGTGGACATGGGTAGACCCGGTCGCTCAACCGGCGGGCAGACGGACGATGAAACGCGCGCCGCCCTCGGCCCGGTTCTCCGCCCGGACCGTCCCGCCATGGGCATTGACGATCTGGCGCGAAATGCTGAGGCCGAGGCCGGAATGGGTGCCGAATTTCTCGCCGCTCGGCCGCTCGGAATAGAAGCGGTCGAAAATTTCCTCGTAGCGATTTTCCGGAATGCCGGGCCCGGTATCCTCGACCTGGACGACGATGTCCCCCGCCTCGCGGGTCGCCGAGATGCGGATGATGCCGCCGGGCGGGCTGAAGGAAATCGCGTTGACGATCAGGTTGCGGAAGACCTGGCCCATGCGCTCCTCCAACCCGCGCACCCGCAGCTTGGCGCCGGGGGCGAGATCGAGAATCAGACGCGGGCTGTCCTTGCCGCCGGTTTCGTTATGGATATCGACCAGGGTCGAGAGCAGACGGTCGATCTGGACCGGCACCGTCTCCTCCCGGCTCAATTCGGCGTCGAGACGCGAGGCGCCGGAAATATCGGTGATCAGCCGGTCCAGGCGGGCGACGTCGTCCTGGATGATGGCCATCAGGCGGCGCTGCTGGTCGGGATCCTTCACCCGCGCCGCGGTTTCGACCGCGCTGCGCAGGCTGGAGAGGGGATTTTTGATCTCATGGGCGACATCGGCCGCGAAGCGCTCGATCGCGTCCATCCGGGTCCACAGGGCGTCGGTCATCTCGCGCAGGGCCGAGGCCAGATCGCCGATCTCGTCCCGGCGCCCGGAGAAATCGGGAATGCGATGCTGGCGGCCATGGCCCCGGCGCACCAGATCGGCGGCTTCGGCGAGGCGCCGCACCGGCCGGGTAATGGTGCCCGCCAGATAGAGCGAAAGCAGCACTGTCACCGCCAGGGCCAAGGCGAAGATCTTGAGCACGTCGAAGCGGACGCCGCGAATTGTCGCGTCGATCTCCTGGCTATCCGTGGTCAGATAGAGCGCCCCGATGACCTTCTTATAGCGCTGGACGGGCAGCGCGACACCGAGGATCAGGGTGCCGTCCTGGCCGCGGCGCAAGGCGCGCGCCGGCTCGCCCAACAGGGCGCGCTGGACTTCGGCATATTGCTGGGCGCGTTGTTCCGTAAACTCGCGGTAGCGTTCGAGGTCGTCATCGCTGCGGAACCATGTGGCCACGGTCTCGTAGATATCGATGATGGGCTCCGTCACCCCGTCGGGGGGGCGGGGCGGCGGCAGATCCTCGACCTTCACCACCCCGCCCGATCCGATCAGCATGCGGCTGTCGGCCATCAGCGCGCCGCCGGTATGGAACAGCCGTGCGCGCACCCGGGTCGGCTCGACCAGGCGACGCACCATCTGGCGCGTCCGTTCGACCAGGAATTCGGATTTGCCGGACAAGTCGGTGGTTACCGCGCCTTCCGCCAGGGCGCCCGCGACGATCTCGCCATGGGTGCGCAAGGCGACGAATTCCGCGTCCACCAGGCCGGCCTTGTATTCGTCGAGATACAGAAGGCCGACCACCGGAATGGCGAGGGCCATCACGTTGATCGCCAGAACGCGGCGGGTCAGCGGTGAGATCAGGCGGCGGCGCAGTTTCTTGCGCGGAGCCGAATCGGCACCCTCGCCAGCAGCCTCCGTCGAGGCTTCCAGCGTGCGCGGTTTCCTGGGTCCGGCGTCCATCCCCCCGCCGACGGCCTTCAGCCGTCCCTGTAGCGGTAGCCGATCCCGTACAAGGTCTCGATCTGGGCGAAGTCGTCGTCGATTGCCTTGAACTTCTTGCGCAACCGCTTGATGTGGCTGTCGATCGTGCGGTCATCGACATAGACGTTCTCGCCATAGGCGGCGTCGATGAGTTGGTCGCGGCTTTTGACATGACCGGGCCGCACGGCGAGGGCCTTGAGGATCAGGAATTCGGTGACCGTCAAATTCACCGTTTCGGTCCGCCAGGCGCAGTGATGGCGCGAATCGTCGAGCACCAGATCGCCGCGCACCAGAGTGCCGTCGCCCTCGCGCCCGTCGCCCCCGGCTTCGCCCGCATCGGCGCGGCGCAGGACGGCGCGGATCCGCTCGACCAGGAGGCGCTGGGAGAAGGGCTTGGTGATATAGTCGTCGGCGCCCATCTTGAGGCCGAGCATCTCGTCGATCTCGTCATCCTTCGAGGTCAGGAAGATCACCGGCAGGTTCGAGGTGCGGCGCAAGCGGGACAGCAGTTCCATCCCGTCCATGCGCGGCATCTTGATATCGAGCACCGCGATGTCGACCGGACGCTGGGTGATATCGCGCAGGGCGTTCTCGCTGTCGGGATAGCTGCGCACGTCGTAACCCTCGGCCTCCAACGCCATGGCGACGGAAGCAAGGATGTTCTGATCGTCATCGACCAGCGCAATAGTGCGGCGCACGGCGTCGCCTCCTTCATGAACGGGGCTACAGTATGTATGCGTTGCGGTGATATTGGCCATATCCCGGATGGAAGGCCTGGAATGTGGCGGTATTTCGACCTTCGAGGGGCGCTATGACGACGGATAGTCAGGAATTGGCCGCCCAGGCAGCGCCGGGTGGGGTCGCCCGCGCCGTCCTGCGCCGGGCCACGACGGCAAGCTTGGCCACCAGCATGGCGGAGGGCGCGGATGGGTCGCCAGATTGGCCCTATGCCTCGCTCGTGCTGTCCGCGACCGACCATGCCGGACGTCCCCTGTTGCTCCTGTCCGATCTCGCGGTCCATACCAGGGCGCTCAAGGCAGACAACCGCGCGGCCCTGTTGTTCGATGCCACGGCCGGCCTCGAGGATCCGCTGACCGGCGCGCGCGCCACGGTGCTGGGCCGGGTCGAGGCGATCGAGGACGACACCCTGCTGGCTCGTTTCGTGGCGCGCCATCCCGGCGCGGCCGGATATGCCGGCTTCGGCGATTTCAAGCTCTACCGGATGATGCCGGAGCGGGCCCATCTGGTCGCTGGCTTCGGCCGCATATCCTGGATCGAAGCTGCGGCGCTGCTCTTCGACACGACGAAGCATTCCGCGCTGGCGGAAGCCGAGGCGGGCATCGTCGAACACATGAACGCCGATCACTGCGATGCGCTGGAAGCCTATGCCGCCGGACTGCTGAGCCTGGGCCGCGGCGCCTAGCGCATGACGGGGATCGACCCGGAGGGATGCGACCTGCGCCACGACGGGCTGGTCGCGCGCCTCGATTTCGAACGCCCGGTCGACGGGCCCGGCGCGGCACGGAAGGCCCTTGTCGCCATGGCCAAGACGGCACGACAGAGAAGAGCGCCAGGCGCGACCTAGGGTTGCGCCACATACGGTTGCCGGTCCAACCGGTGCTGGCTATGGTGCCCTCAACCGGCCGCATGCGCCGCAATTCCACGGACAACCGACCCGGCGCTTCGCCTGAGAGAGGAGAAGCGGCCGGGTCCGTCGATTTGGGAGGATTGAGTGTGGAGAATCTAGGCCCCGTATCGAGCGAGTACGGGCTCGGGAACCATGGCGTACGCAATGCGCGGAACGTCTTCTGGAATCTCGATGCCGCCGCGCTTTATGAGGAATCGATCCGGCGCGGGGAATGCGTGCTGGCCCAGGGCGGACCGCTTGTCGCACGAACCGGCCAGCACACCGGCCGCTCGCCCCACGACAAGTTCATCGTCGAGGACGCCGATAGCCGCGACGGCGTGTGGTGGGGCAAGGTCAACCGGCCGATCGACGCGGCGCGATTCGAGAGCCTCCGGACGCGCATGCTGGCCTATCTCCAGAACCGCGACCTGTTCGTTCAGGACTGCTATGCCGGCGCCGATCCGGATTTCCGTCTGAAGGTCCGGGTGGTCACCGAATCGGCCTGGCACAACCTCTTCGCGCGCAACATGTTCATCCAGCCGCCGCAGGCGGAACTGGCGAGTTTCGAGCCCGAGTTCACCGTCATCCAGGCGCCGAATTTTCATGGCGGAGGCAAAGCCGACGGCCTGAATTCCGAGGTCTTCGTCCTGGTCAACTATGCGGAACGGCTGGTGTTGATCGGCGGCACTTCCTATGCCGGCGAGATCAAGAAGAGCGTCTTCTCGATCCTCAATTATCTGCTGCCGGAGCGTGGCGTCCTGCCGATGCATTGTTCGGCCAATATCGGACCGAGCGGCGATTGCGCCGTGTTCTTCGGCCTGTCGGGGACGGGCAAGACGACCCTTTCGGCCGATTCCAGCCGCACCCTGATCGGCGATGACGAGCATGGCTGGTCCGACAACGGCGTGTTCAATTTCGAAGGCGGCTGTTACGCCAAGGTCATCCGCCTCTCGGCCGAGGCCGAGCCGGAGATCTATGCGACCACCAAGCGTTTCGGCACGGTCCTCGAGAATGTCATGGTCGATCCGTTCACCCGCGTGCTCGACCTCGACGACGCGACCTATACCGAAAACACCCGCGCCTCCTATCCGATCGATTTCATTCCGAACACCAGCGCGGCCGGGATGGGCGGCAATCCTGAAAACGTGATCATGCTGACCGCCGACGCCTTCGGCGTCCTGCCGCCGATCAGCCGGATGACGCCCGAGCAGGCGATGTATCACTTCCTGTCCGGCTATACCGCGCGGGTCGCGGGCACGGAAAAGGGGGTCAACGAGCCCCAGGCGACATTCTCGACCTGTTTCGGCGCGCCGTTCATGCCGCGCCACCCCGCCGTCTATGCCAAGTTGCTGGGCGAGAAGATCGCGAAAAGCGGCGCCAAATGCTGGCTGGTCAACACCGGCTGGACGGGCGGCGCCTATGGCGTGGGCGAGCGTATGAAGATCGCCCATACAAGGGCCATGGTTCGATCCGCCCTCGACGGCAGCTTGGCCCAGATCGCCACCTCGGCCGATCCGACCTTCGGCCTGCATGTGCCTGAAGCCTGTCCGGACGTGCCGGCAGTAGTCCTGAACCCCAAGAACACTTGGGCCGATAAGGGCGCCTATGACGAGATGGCACGCGAAGTGGCGCAGCGGTTCGAGGCGAATTTCGGCGAGTTCGAAAGCCATGTGGATGACGGCGTGAAAGCCGCCGCCATCCGCGCCGCGGCCTAGCCCTCCGGCTCACCCGCCCGGCGCAGAAACGCGAGAAGCGCCAGGAAAAAGACACAGATTCCGGCCAGGGCGACCACGAAACCGTGGGGCGTCCAGGCCGCCAGGGCGGCCCCGGTCAGGGCCGGGCCGGTCACGCTGCCGAATTCGAAGACCATGACGAAGGCGGCATTGGCGGCCGCGATCTGGGATCCGGGAAAGCGCTCGCCCAGGGCCACCAGGCCCACGGTGTAGAAACCGACCACCGCGCCGCCCCACAGGAAAAGCAGGATCCAGAGCGTGAAGCCGGAGGCCAGGGCCGGGGCGAGGAGCAGCGGGCCGACGATTCCCAATACGGCGAGGCCCGCCAGCAAGCTCCGGCGCGGCATCCGCGCGCTGAGCCAGCCGATTGGAATCTGCAGGGCGGCGTTGCCGATCAGGAAGACCGAGACCATCGCCACCACCGCATCCTCGTCCAGGCCGCTGCGCAGACCATAGATCGGCAGCAGTGCGACGACGGACATGACGACCGCGCCGCAGGTCCAGGCGCAGACCAGCAGGAGCGGCGCATGTTTCGCCACGGTCAGCAGACCGCCACCGCCGCGTGCCGAAATCCTGGGTGCGAGGCCGCGGGCTGCGGTCAGCGGCAGGGCCGAGACGGCGAGCAGCGCCGCGGCGACCAAAAAAGGCGCCCAGCCCACGCTGCCCACCGCGACGATGAGCAGCGGCCCGATGGCGAAACCCACCGCGAAAAGCATGGAGTAGATACCGACCGTGGTGCCGCGGCCCTCTTCCGTCGATATCCGGTTGACCCAGATCTCGCTGGCGATCCATTGCACCGCGATCGCCGCGCCAAGCACGAAGCGGATAGGGAACCAAGCATAGACGTTGGGAAACAGGGGCAGCATGAGCAGCGCGGCAACCGCCACCGCAAGGGCCGAGTAAAGCGCGCCCAAGGTGCCGAGGCGGGCAACCAGCGCCGGCACCAGCGGCCCGATGAAAAGCACGGCAAGGGACGATGTCGCGGCGCTGAGACCGATCAGCACGGCATCGACCCCTTGGCGTTCGAGCAGCAGGGTCAGCAGCGGAGAGGTCAGTCCGAAGCAGAGGCCGGAGACGCCGACGCAGGACATCACCGCAGCCAAGCTGCGCCGCCGCTCGACCGCCGACAGGGCGGATGCGGTCATTCCTTGGCGGGCGCGTCGGTCCCGGGCATGTCGGTGTTGGGTGGGCCGTTCTCGGCGCCGTCAGGCCGCGGCGAGGACGGCGCGGGGGTCGGCCGGGGCCCCGCCGTCTCGACCCGCAATTCGCTGCCCGAACGGATATGGACATCGCGCTGGGGGAAGGGAATGACGATTCCCTCCTCGCGAAAGCGGCGGTCTATGGCGAAGAGAACGCCGTTCTGGACGGTGATGAAATCCAGGATATTGGCGAGATAGACGCGCAGTTCGAAATCCAGAGAGGAATCGCCGAAGCCCTTGAACAGGACGGAGGGTTTGGGCCAGTCCGACACCTTTTCGTTCTCGTCTGCGCATTCCAACAGGATGTCATGGACCTTCTGGATATCGGTGCCGTAGGCCACCCCGACCCTGAGTTCGACCCGGCCAAGATTGTCCTTGTGCGTCCAGTTGGTGAGGGAGTTCGAAAGTATTTCGGAATTCGGGATGATGACGGAAGAGCGCTGCCAGGTCGTGATCTCGGTCGCGCGCACGCTGATCCGCTTCACGAAGCCCTCATTGGCGCCGATCACAACCCAGTCGCCCACCTTAATGGGACGCTCGACCAGCAGGATCAGGCCCGAGACGAAATTGTTGACGATATTCTGCAGGCCGAAACCGATGCCGACGGAGAGCGCGCCGGCGACGATGGCGAGGGAGGAGAGATCGATCCCCGCCGTCGAGATCGCAGCGAGCACGGCGATGGTCACACCGATATACCCGACGCCGGAGCGCAGCGCCGCCTGGGCACCGATATCGAGCCGCGTGTTGGGCAGAACCCGTTCTTCCAGCTTGCGCTGGAGGAAGCGCACGGCCCCGAGGAACAGCACGAAGACGACGATGCCGAGCAGGATATCGGTCAGGGAGATATGCAGACTACCGACGGAAAATCCGGTGAAGATCGCGCTCAACCAGGCCCAGGCCTCGGCCCAACCCAAGCCCCAGATGGGCAGCAGCAGGCCGATGACCGCGACGATCAGCAGCGCGTCGAAAGCCAGATGGCTCCAGAACTGAAGAAGCGAGGCGTCGCGCTGCGAAAAGCCGAGCATGGTCGTCATCCGCCGCGGCGCGGAATCGGCATCGCCGAAGAGGAAACCGAAGCCGTCGCGAACCGCGCCATGCAGCAAATAGGCGACCGCGACCATGCCCGAAGTCGCGATCATCTGAAGCGCAAGAAACTCGGCCAAGGCGTAATAGCCGAACAGGGCGCAAATCGGCACGGCGAGCGCCACCAGCGCGATAGCCAGGCGAACGAGTTGCCAATGACCGGGCAGACCGCGCCGCGCGGTTGGTGCCGCTTCGGACGCTTCCCCGGACGGCTCCGCGCGCGGGATCCAGCCGTAGCGCCACAATCCGCTCGCGACGAGAGACAGCACGATCAGGCTGGCGAATCAATCGCCGATCAAGACATGCAGCGCATCGAATGCTTCGGTCGAGGCGCTGTCATCCTGGGCGAAACGGATGAACAGGTTGATCGAGACCACGGCGGCCAGAAGAGTCAGGTGCCGGCTGGCCATGGCGCAGGTCGCATCGTTGAGCGGGGGGAAGCGCCAGACCGGCGTTCGGGGCGCAAGGGTCGCGCGGGTCAGGGCCGTGGCAACGGAGAAGACGACAATGGCGAGGCAGGCGCCTTCGACCAGTTCGCCGAATTGGCCGATCAGAACATCGAAACCCAGGAAGGACAGATAGAGCGCCGCCGCGATCAGCGCGGGCACCAAGCCCCGGCCGATACCCTCGGCGAAGGCCGCCATCAGGCGGCGGGCATAGGGCGGCCGCTCCTCCACCGCGCTGCGGCCATAGGCGGCGAGAATGCGCCCGCGCCCCCAGACCCCCAACAGGACGGCCGCCAGGACGAAGACGATGAAGGCGATATAGGATCCACCGCCAATCTCTTCCTCGACCTCGACCGACCGCGCCCATTCCAGGGGCGCAGCGGCGAGGCCGCGGGCAAATTCGGCGAACTGGGTCGCACCTTCCGCCCAGAGGGAATAGGACAGGATAGAAGGCCCACGGACGACCAAATTCTGTTCCACCCGCGCGCTGCGCGCCGCGCGCAGCCGCTTGGTCAGGTCGTCGGCCCGGGCATCGACCAGATCGATCTGCTTGGCGCGCGCTTCGATCGCAATCACGCGTTGGTTCAGCTCCGCGCGCCGGGCGACGATCTCCGGCGCCTCGGGCGATTCGCCCACGCCGGGCGGTGGCCCCAGGGATTCGAGAAGTTTCCTCGCCTGGACAACGCTCCTGACGACGACCGCTTCGCGCCGGTCGGCCTGATCCCAGATCTGATCGACCTCCTCGCGCAACGCGCTTAAGGTTTCGAGGCTCGGCGCTTCCTGGATGAGTTCCTGTTCGACCACGTCGAGAGACTGATTCCAGGTCTCGGACAGTCGGGCGAATTCCTCGTTAGACAGCAGCCCCCCGGATTCCTGCGCAACAGCCCCCGCTGCAAAGAAAAGGAGGGCGGCGGCCAGAAAAACGGCGCGAAGCGGGCGGGCCCTCAATGGGCCTCCGACCAATTGCCCGCGATCCCCGCTTCGACGTCGAGCGGGACCGAAAGCTGCGCCGCGCCCTCCATCACCTTGCGCACCGCACCGACCGTGGCCTCGACCTCGCCGTCCGGCACCTCGAACAGAAGCTCGTCATGGACCTGCAGCAGCATCCGGGCGCCCAGCTTGGCGGCGGCGAGCGTACGCGGCACCCGGTTCATGACCCGTTTGATGATATCGGCGGCCGCGCCCTGGAGCGGGGCATTGATCGCCTGGCGTTCGGCGAAGCCGCGCCGCGCCGGGTTCTTGTCCTTGATCTGGGGCAGGTGGATGCGCCGTCCGAAGATCGTCTCGACATAACCATGGTCGTGCGCGAAGGCACGCATCGAATCCATATAGTCCTTGATGCCGGGATAGCGTTCGAAATAGGCCGCGATATAGCGCCGCGCCTCACCCTGTTCGAGGCCGAGCTGACGCGCCAGGCCGAAGGCGCTGATGCCGTAGATGATGCCGAAATTGATCGCCTTGGCGCGGCGCCGGGTTTCCGGCGCCATGCCCTCGACCGGCTCGCCGAAGACCTGGCTGGCGGTCAGGGCGTGGATATCGATGCCGTCGCGGAAGGCATCCTTCAAGGCGGCGATATCCGCGACATGGGCCAGCAGGCGCAGTTCGATCTGGGAATAATCGAGCGAGACCAGCTTGCATCCTGAATCGGCGACGAAGGCGCGGCGAATCTTGCGCCCCTCCTCGGTCCGCACAGGAATGTTCTGCAGGTTGGGATCGGTCGAGCTGAGCCGCCCTGTCTGGGCCACCGTCATCGCATAGGAAGTATGGACGCGCCCGGTATCCGGGTTGATCTGCTCGACCAGGGCATCGGTATAGGTGCTTTTCAGCTTGGAGAGCTGACGCCAGTCGAGCACGCGGACCGGCAGATCGTGGCCCTGGGCGGCCAGCCCCTCGAGCACGTCGGCGCCGGTGCCGTAGGCCCCAGTCTTGCCCTTCTTGCCGCCCTCGAGGGACATCTCGTCGAACAGGATCTCGCCCAACTGCTTGGGCGAACCGATATTGAACTCGCGTCCGGCCAGGGTGTGAATCTCACCCTCCAATTCGGCGATGCGCCTGGCGAAATCCGCGCTCAGCGCCTTGAGCTCGGCCACATCGACCTTGATGCCCGCGCGTTCCATATCGACCAGGATCGGGATCAGCGGCCGTTCGATCGTCTCGTAGATCGTGGTCATGCGCTCCGCCGCCAGGCGCGGCTTAAGCAGGGCATGCAGCCGGTTGGTGACCTCGGCATCCTCGGCGGCGTAGTCGCGCGCCGTCTCGAGCGGGACGTAATCGAAGGTGATCTTGTTCTTGCCGCTGCCCGCGACGTCCTTGAACTTGATCATCTGATGGCCGAAATGGAGCGCGGCCAATTCGTCCAGCCCATGGCCATGCATCCCGCCTTCGAGCAGGTAGGACAGCACCATCGTGTCGTCGAGGGGCGCGATCCGGATATCGTAGGGCGGCCGCGCCAGGACCAGCATGTCGTATTTGATGTTATGGCCGATCTTGAGGACGGCCGGCTCCTCGAGCAGGTCCTTGAGCAGGGGCAAGGCCTGGGCCAGGGGAATCTGTTCGGGCACCGCTTCGGCCCCGCCACCGCCATCGCCGTCGAGATCGAGCCCGCCCTGGCCACCGGCGGCCTTATGGGCGAGCGGGATATAGCAGGCGCGTCCCGGCTCGATGGCCATGGAAACGCCGACCAGTTCGGCGCGCATGGCATCGAGGCTGGTGGTTTCGGTATCGACCGCGACCTGCCCGGCCGCCCGCGCCCGGGCGATCCAATCCTCCAGCGCCGCGACGGTCTGGACCATCTCGTAATTGTTTTCGCTGGTCGGCGGGCCGCTATCGACCGGCGGCGGCGCGATCAGCCCGGCAGCGGCGAATTCCTGCTCGAAGCGGGCGACGATGGTGCGGAATTCCTGGGCCTCGAGAAAGGCGAGGAGGGGTTCCGGATCGGCGTCGCGCAGGACGAAATCCTCGGGCTTCTCCTCGATTTCGACATCGTTCTTCAGGGTGACGAGAATCTTGGAAATGCGCGCCAGCTCGGCATATTCGATCAGGTTCTGCCGACGCTTGGGCTGTTTGATCTCCCCGGCCCGGGCGAGCAGCGTTTCCAGGTCGCCGTATTCCGCGATCAGCAGGGCCGCCGTCTTGATGCCGATGCCCGGGACGCCAGGCACGTTGTCGGTCGAATCCCCGGCCAGGGCCTGCACGTCCACCACCTTCTCGGGCGGCACGCCGAACTTCTCCATCACCTCGTCGAGACCGATCTGGCGGTTCTTCATCGGATCGAACATGCCGACGGTGCCGCGCACGAGCTGCATCAGGTCCTTGTCGGAGGACACGATGGTGACCGAAAAGCCGGCCTTCTCCGCCAGCAGGGCATAGGTCGCGATCAGGTCGTCGGCCTCGTAACCCACCTTCTCGATGCTGGGCAGGCCGAAGGCGCGGGTAGCCTCGCGGATCAGCGCGAATTGCGGGCGCAGTTCCTCCGGCGGATCGTCGCGATTGGCCTTGTAGTCGGGGTAGATTTCGTTGCGGAAGCTTTCGCGCCCGGCATCGAAGATCACCGCCATGTAGTCCTCGGCGTCGTCCGAGCGGGCGCTCTGCATCAGATTGTGGATCATGTTGCAGAAGCCGTTGACGGCGTTCGTATGAACCCCGTCGGAGCGGATGAAGGCATGGACCGGAATGGCGTGGAAGGCCCGAAAGATATAGCCGGAGCCGTCCACCAGAATGAGGTGGCGTTTGCCGGCTTCGGCGCCGGGCAGGATGACCTTGGGTTCACTCATGGGTGCCGCGATTCGGGTGGCGCCGGACAGGTCCCCCGAAGATGCAGCATGGCGCGCGGGGTGTCGAGACCGGGCCTAGTGGCCGGCCTGTGCCCCCGCACCGGCCTTCAGCACGAAGCGCCGATCGCAATAGGGGCATTCGACGAAATCGCGCGCGCCCATGTTGAGGAAGACGCGCGGATGGCCCAAGGCGCCGCCGCTGCCGTCGCAGGCGATCTCGCGCTTGTCGGTTTCGATGATCTCCGGTGGTTCGACCGTCACTGGCCCAATTCCTCGCTAAGTCTCTCGCTGTCCCGGAGGTCGCGTTGACCCTGCCCGGAGGCGGATGATACGGATTGCAGCGCCGCATTCAACGTTCGGATTTCCACCATCATGCAGGACGCCCTTCCCGGCGGCGCCGGTCGCTCGGAGCCGCCCGATTTCGCCATTCGCGCCAGAGGTCTATCCAAAACCTATCGGGGCCAGGGCGGGGAAGCGCCCAAGGCGGCGCTGAATGCCATCGATCTGGAAATTCCGCGCGGCGCGGTATTCGGCCTGCTCGGCCCGAACGGCGCGGGCAAATCGACCTTCATCAATATCCTCGCCGGCCTGGTCATCAAGAGCGGCGGCACGGCCGAGGTCTGGGGCAAGGATATCGACCGCGAGCCGCGCGCGGCCCGCGCGGCCATCGGTGTCGTGCCCCAGGAATTGAACATCGATCCGTTTTTCACCCCGCGCGAATTGCTGGAGGTCCAAGCCGGCCTGTTCGGCGTGCCCAAGGCCGAGCGGCGGACCGATGAAATTCTCGCCGCCCTGGCGCTCTCCGACAAGGCCGATGCCTATGCGCGCAGCCTGTCGGGCGGCATGCGCCGGCGCCTGCTGGTCGCCAAGGCCATGGTGCACAATCCGCCGGTCCTGGTGCTGGACGAGCCGACCGCCGGGGTCGATGTCGAACTGCGCCAGCAGCTCTGGACCTATGTTCGTTCGCTCAGCGACCAGGGCACGACCGTCCTGCTGACCACCCATTACCTGGAAGAAGCGCAGCAGCTCTGCGACCGGATCGCGATCATCGATCGCGGCGAACTGGTCGCGCACGACACGACGGAAGCCCTGCTGCGCCGCCTCGACCGCAAGGAGCTGGCGATCACCGTGGCCGAAGAACTGCCCGCCGTGCCGCCGCAGATGGCGGATTTCTCGGTCGAACTGCAGCCGCCGCGGCGCCTGATCGTGCGCTACAAACCCAGCGCGGTGCGGATCGCCGATATCCTGGCTGCCCTGCGCGAGGCCGGCCTGACCGTCGTCGATCTCTCGACCGAGGAAAGCGACCTCGAGGACATCTTCTTGGAACTGACCGGCCGCGCGGCGCAGCGGGCACAGGCAGCCGCAGCCGAGGCATCCGAAGCAAAATGAGACTGCCCGGCCTGGGTTTCGTCCTGCTGGCATTGGCCCTGACCCTCGCGGCATGCGCCCCCCAGCGCCAGGCCCCCCTGGCCGAGCGATGACGGCTATATCGCCGCGGACGGCATGCGCATGCCCCTGCGCCGCTGGCTGCCGGACGGCGAACCCCGGGCGGCGATCGTCGCCCTGCATGGCTTCAACGATTATTCCAAGGCTTTCGAGCGGCCGGCCGAGCGCCTGCACGCCGCGGGGATCGCGGTCTATGCCTATGACCAGCGCGGCTTCGGCGCCGCGCCGGGGCGCGGGCTATGGCCCGGGCAGGCCGTGCTGGCGCGCGATCTGCGTACGGTCGCCGATCTGGTGCGCGCGGCCCATCCCGGCATCCCGCTTTTCGTGATGGGGGAAAGCATGGGCGGGGCGGTCGTCCTCGCCACCCTGGTGCGGGAGACGGGCTTGCGCCCCGCCGGCGCGATCCTGGTCGCCCCCGCCGTCTGGGGCCGCGAGACCATGGACGGGCTGAAACGCTCGGCCCTCTGGATCGCCGCCCATACCACGCCCTGGATGGAACTGACCGGGCGCGGATTGAATATCGTGCCCTCGGACAATATCGCGATGCTGCGCGCCCTTGGGCGCGACCCGATGGTCATCAAGCGGACACGGGTCGATGCCATCTGGGGCTTGGTCGATCTGATGGACGAGGCCCTGGCGGCGACCCGCGAGATCGAGACCCCGACCCTCGTCCTCTACGGATTGCGCGATCAGATCATCCCGCGCACTTCGACCCTCGCCATGCTGGAGCGGATGCCCGAGGCCGGGCCGGAGCGCCGCCGCATCGCGGTCTACGAGGACGGTTATCACATGCTGACCCGCGACCTGGAGGCCAATATCGTGATGGACGATATCCTGGCTTGGATCGACGGCCGGCTACGCGGCGACAGAGCGGCGCCCCTGCCCTCGGGCGCGGATGACGACCCGATCCGCCGCCTGCGGGACGCGCCCTAGCAAGCGGTTCCGGCTAGAGCCAGACCGCCAGCATCGCCATGAGGCCGAGCCCCGCCAGCAGGGGGGCGAGTTTGAGCGCGCGCGCCCGTTCGGCGCGGAACTCCTTGGCGACGATTTCGATGGTCGCGATATAGATGAAGGTGCCGGCGGCAAGGGCGTCGAAGACGGCCTCGAAGACCTCCTCGCCCCGGTCGTCGAGCAGCCAGCTGCCGACCACCCCGATCAGGATGCCGAAGGGCGTCATCAGGGAAAAAAGAATCAGGATGCGCCAGGCCAGGGCCCGCCCCAGCCCGCCGCGGATCATACTGAGGGCCAGGGCGAAGCCGGCCGAGCCCTTGTGCCCGATGATGGCGACGAAGATGACGACCGAGCTGAGCAGGTGCTCCTCCGCGCCCAGGGCCGCGCCCGCCAGCACCGAATGAATCGACAGGGCAGTGGCGACCAGATAGGGCGTGGCGCCGCGGCTTTCGGCCGAAAGCGCATGGCCCGACCGGGCATGGGCGAACTGATCGATCAGGAGAATGACGGCGAAGCCCAGCCCCGCGCCGAGGAAGGCCATGGGATAGCTGGTGTCGGGAAACAGGGTGCTGAAGGTGCCTGCCGCGTCGGGCAGCAGATGGATGAATCCGGCACCCAGGAAGATGCCGCCGGCGAAGACGCTGCCGGCCGCGAAGAACAGGTCCGGCGCGCTCTTGGCCTGGGCGCGGATGGCGGCGGCCCCGCCGCCCAGCCCGACCAGGAAGATGATGGCGGCGGCGATGAATTTAATTTCGCCCGTGCCCATGGCTCCGACTCCTCTCACGCCTCCTAACGGGCGACATATCCGCCGTAGCGCGCGGCGAAGCGGGACCAGGCGGCCTCGGCCGCGCCCGCCGCACCGGCGATCAGGGCGCCCTCGTCCGCGGTCTGCATCTCGCCGCCCCGGACCAGGATACGGCCGTCGACCATCACCGTGTCCACGTCCTTGCCATGGCCGTGATAGACGAGGGTGCGCAGCGCATCGTTGATCGGGGTCAGGCCGAAGCGCGCCATATCGACGATCTGGATATCCGCCTGCTTGCCCGCCTCGAGCGATCCCACCTTATCGGCGATGCCCAAGGCCCGGGCGGAGCCCATGGTGGCCAGGGTCAGGGCCTCCGAGGCCTGCATCACCTCGGGATGGCCGGCGCGGATGCGCGCCGCCTGGATCGCCGCGCGCACCACGTCGTAATTGTCGGAGAAATAGTTGTCGATGCCGAGGCCCAGGCCGACGCCCTTCTCCATGTAGTCGAGCGCCGGGGCGATGGTGCCCCGGAAGGAATTCATCAGCGGGCAATGGGCGACATGGGCGCCGGCATGGGCCAGCCGGTCCACCTGCTCCTCGCCGACATGATAGCAATGGGCGCAGACCACATCGGAAGCCAGGAAGCCGTTGCGCTCGACATAGTCGAAGGGATGCATGCCGTGGGTCGCCTGGACCATATCGACCTCGGCCTGGCCCCAGCCGAGATGGATCGACAGGCGCAGGCCCAGCCGGTCCGCCGCCGCGCGCAGCCCCTTGAGCAGATCGGGCGAGGAGCTGATCGTCATATTGGCGGTCATCCAGGCCGAGATTCGGCCGTCCGCGCCGCCATGCCATTGTTCGGCGAAACCGGTCGCCTGGGCCAGCTGGCTCGTCCGCAGGGCGTCGTCGAAGACGTATTCGCCCTTGATCATGCGTTCGACATCGGTGTCGTGGATCATCACGCCGATCAGCGCGCGGCCGCCCATGCTCTCGACCACCGGGGCGAAGATATCGGCCTCCTCCTCCATCTCGGCCACCGTCGTCACCCCGCCGCGCAGCAGCTCGGCCAGGGTGAGGGAGCCGATGGCGCGGCGCTCGTCGCGGCTCATCACCAGGCCCATGGGATAGTATTGGCCGGTCACGCAGCTGAAGCCGATATCCTCGGAGCGGCCGCGAAACACCGTATAACCGAGATGGTTATGGGCGCTGACGAAGCCGGGCAGGACCACCTTGCCCTTGCCGTCGATCACCGTCTCCGCCGTCGGATGCCGGGTCAGCACATCGGCGCTCGGCCCGATATCGACGATCTTGCCCTCGGCCACGAAGACCGCGCCGGGGTCGTGAATCGTGAAACCCTTGTCGACGGTCAGGACAATCGCGTCGCGGATCAGAATGGTCATCGGCCCCTCCCCCAAGATGCGGCCCGCCAGCCCGGGCACGGAGGCCATGTTAGCCGCCCGGCGCGCCCCGCCCAACGCCCGTGGCGTGGGGGTCGAAAAGAGCATTCAATCGCGTTGCGGCGCGCCCCGGCTTGGCGTAGGGTCGCGGCCCTGCGCGCCCGTAGCTCAGCTGGATAGAGCGCTAGCCTCCGGAGCTAGAGGTCAGAGGTTCGAATCCTCTCGGGCGCGCCAATTTCTTGCAGATATCGTGACCGCTTCCGGCAGCGGAGTCACGATTCGCGCCGCAGGCGCTCCCTCAGCCCTTCGATCGCCGTGGCGATTTCCGCGCGGTCTTCCGCCGACAGGCTGTCCGGATCGATATCGATCCTGGCGCCCGGCTTTTCGATATGCACGGCGCCGGAGCCCGCCGCCTGGCCCGCCGCCGCTTCCAGCACGCGGTAGATCCGGACCGGAGCCGAGAAGCCCTTGACCATGATTGGCTCCAACTCCTCGGCCGGAATGTCGGATTTGATCAGGGAATAGGTCTCGTGGCCCATCAGGATGCCGCCCAGTTCGGCATGGGACTGAAGCCGCGCGGCGAGATTCACCTCGCCCCCGATGACCGTGTAGTCCATCCGGTCGGCGCTGCCGAAATTGCCGACCGTGCAGAAGCCGGTGTTGATCCCGATCCGCACCTGGAACGGATTCTCGGCGCCGACATGGCGCCATTCGCGCTGCAGTTCGACCATCCGGGCCTGCATCTCGATCGCCATCCGGACGCAGGCCAGGGCATCGGCCCGCGCGCCGTGGGATTCGGGATCGCCGAAGAAGGCGAGGATCGCGTCGCCGATATATTTGTCGATGGTCGCGCCGTGGCGCAGGGCGATGGCCGCCATCTCGGTCAGGTAATCGTTCAGGAGCGCGGTCAGCTCTTCCGATTCGAGCTTGTCCGTCGTGCTGGTGAAATCGGCGATATCGGAAAAGAAGATCGTCAGCTTCTTGCGCTGGGTGGAAATCTCGGCCGTCTGCTTGCCGGCGAAGATCGAGGCATAGATCTGCGGCGAAAGGTATTTCGACAGCTTGAGCGAGAGGCCCTCCAGCTTGCGGTTGCTCTCCGCCAGCTGCTGCTCGGAGCGCCAGCGCTCGGTGATATCGGTCAGCGCGCCCTGCCAATGGGTGATATGCCGGTTGGCGTCGCGGATCGCGGTCGTCCGGTCGTGGACATAGCGGATTTCGCCGCTTGCCGTGATCAGCCGGTATTCATGCTCGAAGACATCGCCGCCATCGTCGAGCATGCGCTGCACGCCTGCCAGCACGGCGGGGCGGTCCTCGTCATGGACGAAGCCGGGGAAGTTGAAGAGCCCGCGCTTGCAGTCCCCGACCGAAAAGCCGAAGCGGGTGACGTTGCGCGAGGTATAGACCCGGGGCGCGCCCTCGGTGGCGAGCGCCCGGTAGACCACCGTCGGGCTCTCCTCGATGATGATATTGGCGTATTCGAGTTCCTGTTCGATGCGCCGGCGCTGCAGCGCCGCGCCGAGCTGGGCGGCGAGGGTCTCGAACATGTCGGGCACGCCGTCCAGGCCGAGCTTGTCCAGATGGAAGGCGAAAATGCCGAGGGTCTCGTTGCCGACGCAGATCGGCTGCAGATAGGCGGACAGGCCCTTCGCCGAGTCCGGCGGGGCCGGGCGCTGGGGATGGTCGGTGACCAGATCGCGCACATCCTCCGCCCAGAGGGCGCGGCGTGTCCGCCAGCACAGGCCGATGGCCCCGATATCCATCGTGTAGGTGAGGGCGCGCGAGGCGGCTTCGAAGCCAGCCCAGTCCGCGCCGCCATCGTGATGGGCCGTGTCGAGGGCCAGATGCGCCGCCGTCGTGTCCGGCAACCAGGCTTCGCCATAGACCGCATGGGCCACCCGGCACATGTATTGGAGGGCAATGCCGACCGCGACGCGGTATTCCGGCGCCTCGGAGATGGCGGCAACGACATCGTTGAGAAGACTGATCAGCTGCTCCGAGCGCCGATGCTCGGTGACGTCCAGGCAGGCCGCGCGCCATGAGACGGCCCCGCCATCGCCCCGTTCGGCCGTCATATGGGTTTCGAGACAGCGCGCCTCCTCCGCGACCGGGCCCGAGGCCGGCCCAAATACCGGCCGGAAACGAAGGTCAATGACGAAGGGTTTGAGATCCTGCACCGAGCGGGACAACGCCGCCCACAGGCGCGTGGCGTCCTCCGGCTCCAGGGAGGAGGACAGCCCGGCCACCGCCACATCCGGCGCGGCGCCAAAGAGGGCCGTCAGGCCGCCGGAGACATTGCCGAAATGGACGGCATCATCGGCCCCCAGCGCGCAGGTGAACAGGAGAACGGGGTGATCCGCATAGGCGCCCGGCCCGGACGATCCCGCGATTCGAGCACCTGGCCTTGCCAATCCACGTCCCCCCTCATCGCCGATCTTTTCACCCGCGCCCGAATGCGCCCGCAACCCGGCGCCCCTGGGAATGCCCAAGACCCGCAGTCTACCAGCGCCGAGGGCGGACAGGAATGACTGGCACGGCAAGGCAGGCACCGATCCGCGGTCCGTCGTCGGCGGGAGGGCGGGTTATCGGCGCAGGGCCAGGTGAAATATGCCGGCCGACAGGGTGAGGAGAACGGCGATGGTGACGTAGGGCAGGCCCAGGCAGCCTTCCGCAATGGCATCGCGGTAGAGCGGCGGCATTTTCCACCATTCCAGGAGCAACGGGATGGCCATGAGCGCAAGCCCGCTCGACGCGACGAGCCGGATCCAACGATGCCGCACCACAAGGCCCATCACCAGAAACGTGGCGGCGACCATCCCGAATCCAGTCTGCGCCATAAAGATGGTATCGCCCACGGCGCCGATGGGCCCGTCGCCGGGCGACCAGTCGGGCCTGATCTTGTCGCAGACCGCAGCAAACGCAGGTGCGGCTGGAAAGAGGGTAAAGGTAAAGCCCAGGACCAAGCGCCGCGCTGCGCGCCATATGCAGATAAAGCGGCGCCTGTTCAATCGCGCAGCATTTGGGGTTTGGCCCCAACCATTTCGACCTCCGCCCGAAGGCCGGGTGAGCGGTCGTTTCTCTAGCAGGGGCAGCTGGCCGGGTTGTTGCCGCAGTTGCCGTCGGGCGGCGGGCAGGGGGTGGGGAGGATCGCAGCATTGGCCGCGCGGTCGAGCTTGAGGATCATGGGCGTGGCATAGGCGACACCCACGGCGAGGCCGAGCTTGGCCAGGGCCGCGCGGCGGCCCGGATCCACCGGATTATTCGCGCATGCCGGACTCACGCTCTCGGGCTTCGTCTCGACCGTCATCCGGTTCCCTGTCTCGCTCATGATCGTTTCATTTCCTCCGGCCCGCATCGAGACCGGATATCCGTGCTATCTGCGACGGCAGTATAACAGCAATCGCCATGCCATTCCGCCCGGATTTGCAAGATAGGCCGAGGCAACCATCGAACCGGGCCGCAAACCTTGAAATCCGGCCGTTTCCGTGCAATTCAAGAGAATATAACAGGAACAAATTCGCCCGCCATGCCCCCGGACCGCCCGACCCGGCTTTCGCCACGCCCCTTCGCCGATGCCGCCGCCCTGTCGCGCGGAGTCTGCCGGGCCATGGGGGCGGCGGGATTCGCCTGCTTGACGGAATTCCGCCTGGCCAACGGGCGGCGCGCCGATGTTATTGCGATGGACCGGCAGGGGCGTTTCGCCATCGTCGAGATCAAGTCGGGCGAGGTGGATTTCCGCGCCGACGCGAAATGGCACGAATATCTCGATTTCTGCGATCTGTTCTATTTCGCGGTGGCCGAGGGTTTCCCACGCGAATTGCTGCCCGAGGATCACGGCCTGATGATCGCCGATGCGTACGGTGCCGCCGTGCTGCGCGAATCGCCCGAGGCGCCGCTCCACGCCTCCCGGCGCAAGGCTGTGCTGCTGCGCTTCGCCCATGGCGCAGCGCGCCAGATACGCGAGCTTGTCGATCCGAGGATTTAGGGTCCGCGCCGCCGGCGGTCTTCTGCGTCCCGGCCGCTAGGTCCGGTCGGAATCCTCGCCCGAGAGGCGGCGGATGGTGGCCGTGGTGCTGTGGCCGTCGATCAGGTCGGCGAGCAGGATCGTGCCGCCATAGCCCTGGACGAACTCCGCACCGACCACAGTGGCGACGGAATAGTCGGCGCCCTTGACCAGCACGTCGGGCCGGATCGCGCGGATCAGCTTTTCCGGCGTGTCCTCGGCGAAGACCACGACCAGATCGACGCCGGTCATGGAGGCGAGCACGGCGGCGCGCGCCGCCTCGCCCTGGACCGGCCGGCTCTCGCCCTTGAGGCGGCGCACCGAGGCATCGGAATTCAGGCCGATGACCAGACGATCGCAGGCGGCCGAAGCCTGGCGCAACAAGGCAACATGGCCGGGATGGAGCAGGTCGAAGACGCCGTTGGTAAAGCCCACCGTCTCGCCCTTGGCGCGCCAGGCGCCGACCCGGGCGATCGCCTCGTGCAGGGTCACCACCTTGTCTTCGCCGCGCAGCACTTCCTGGGCGTGAAGCACGCCGTAGACTTCGTCCGCGCTGGCCACGGCAGTGCCGATCTTACCGACGACGATGCCGGCGGCAGCGTTGGCGATGCGCGCCGCGTCCTCGATATCGAGCCCGGCGGCGAGGGCCGCGGCCAGGGCGGCGACCACCGTGTCGCCGGCGCCCGAGACGTCGTAGACCTCGCGCGCCTCGGCCGGCAGATGCAGGGTCGTGCCCTCGGCGCGCACCAGGGTCATGCCCTCGGGCCCGCGCGTGACCAGGATGGCGCCGAAATCATGGGCCGCGATCAGCGCCTTGGCCGCGGCGACGATCTGTTCTTCCGTCTCCACCACCCGGCCGGTGGCGGCGGAAAGTTCCGCCCGGTTGGGGGTCAGGATGCTGGCCCCCCGGTAGCGCGCGAAATCGGCCCCCTTGGGATCGACCACGACCGCCTTGCCCGCCTTGCCGCAGGCCTCGACGACCGCGGCCATCAGATCCGGGGAGAGAACGCCCTTGCCGTAATCGGACAGGATGACGGCGCCGGTATCGGCGACATCGGCAACCGCGACGCGGGCCAGATCGTCGAGCACGGTGGCGGAGACCGGGTCGAGCATTTCCTGATCGGCGCGCAGGAGCTGCTGGCCGCCCGCGATATAGCGGGTCTTGATCGTCGTCGTGCGCCCGCGCTCGACCGAAATATAGGGCTCTATCTCGGCGCTTTCGGCGATCAGCCCGGTGACCTCGCGCCCCGGCCGATCGTCGCCCACGACCGAGACGAAGACCGCCTTGGCGCCCAGGGCCACGAGGTTGCGCACGACATTGCCGGCGCCGCCCAGCATCGCGCTTTCATGGGCGATGCGCAGAATCGGGATCGGCGCCTCGGGCGAGATGCGGTCGACCGTGCCGTAGACGAAACGGTCGAGCATCAGATCGCCGATGCAGAGCACCGGCACCGAGTCGAGCTTTTCGATCAGCCCGGCGAGTTCGGCGCGTTCGGTCATGGCGCGACCAGTCCCAGTTCGATTTCCAGCGCGCCGCAGAACATCTGCCCCAGGGTGATGTGCATTTCCTGGATCCGCGCGGTGGTGGTGGAGGGCACGATCAGCAGAGGATCGGCCAAGCCGACCAGGGCGCCGCCGTCGCGCCCCGAGAGGGCCGCCGCGACCAGCCCGCCGGCCTTGGCAACCTCCAGCGCGCGCAGCACGTTCGGGCTGCGCCCGGAGGTCGAAATTCCGATCGCCAGATCGCCCGGCCGTCCCAGGGCCTCGACCTGGCGCGAAAAGACGGCGTCGAAGCCGAGATCGTTGCCGCCGGCGGTGAGGGCCGAGGAATCCGTGGTCAGGGCGATCGCCGCGATGGGCGCGCGGTCGTCCTTGTAGCGGATGGTCAGTTCGGTCGCGAGATGCTGGGCGTCGCCCGCGCTGCCGCCGTTGCCGAAGAACAGGATCTTGCCGCCGCCGCGCACGGCCGCG
>JAQCGR010000234.1 GCA_027619995.1 Pseudomonadota bacterium
CTTCCGCCAGCCGATCATCTGCAAGAACGTGCCGCGCCTGGTGCCCGGCTGGACCAAGCCGATCGTCATCGGCCGCCATGCCTTCGGCGACCAGTACCGCGCGACCGATTTCGTCGTGCCCGGCGCCGGCAAGCTGACCATGAAGTTCGAGCCGGCCGACGGCGGCAAGCCGATGGAATTCGACATCTTCGAATTCCCCGGCGGCGGCGTCGCCATGGGCATGTACAACCTCGACGATTCGATCCGCGATTTCGCCCGGGCCTGCCTGAACTACGGCCTCGACCGCGGCTGGCCGGTCTATCTCTCGACCAAGAACACGATCCTCAAGGCCTATGACGGCCGCTTCAAGGATCTTTTCCAGGAGATCTTCGACGCCGAGTTCAAGGACAAGTTCGCCGCCAAGGGCATCTCCTACGAGCATCGCCTGATCGACGACATGGTCGCGGCGGCCCTCAAATGGTCGGGCAATTTCGTCTGGGCCTGCAAGAACTACGACGGCGACGTGCAGTCCGACACGGTGGCCCAGGGCTTCGGCTCGCTCGGCTTGATGACCAGCGTGCTGTTGACTCCGGACGGCAAGGTCGTCGAGGCCGAGGCCGCCCATGGCACGGTCACCCGCCATTACCGCGAGCACCAGAAGGGCAAGGCGACCTCGACCAACCCGATCGCCTCGATCTTCGCCTGGACCCGCGCCCTGGCCTATCGCGGCCGCTTCGACGGCACGCCCGAGGTCGTGAAATTCGCCGAGACCCTCGAGAAGGTCTGCGTCGACACGGTCGAGAGCGGCGCCATGACCAAGGACCTCGCCCTGCTGATCGGCCCGGACCAGACTTGGCAGACCAGCGAGGAATTCCTCGGCACCCTCGACGCCAATCTCAAAAAGGCGATGGGCGCGTAGAACCCGAACGGGAGCCGGATCGTGCGCGTGTTGGTCACGGGCGCGACCGGCTTCATCGGCGCCCATGTCGTCGCGGCGCTTCTCGCCGCCGGCCACGAACCCGTGCCCTGCGCCCGGAACAAACTCTTCGGCAAGCGGCGCCTGCCCGGCCTCGACTGGCTGAAAATCGATTTCAACACCGACACTTCGGTCGAGAACTGGCTGACGCGGGTGCAAGGCGTCGACGCCGTGGTCAACTGCGCCGGCATCCTGCAAGGGTCGCTCGGCCAATCCATGGACCTGGTCCATAGTGAAGGACCCGTCGCACTTTTCGAGGCCTGCGCCCGGGTCGGCGTTCGCCGCGTCGTCCAGATTTCCGCCATCGGCGCCGATCCGAACGGTGCGACGGCCTTCTCCCGCAGCAAGGCAAAAGGCGACGAAGCCCTCTCCGGCCTCGACCTGGACTGGATCGTGCTGCGGCCTTCCCTGGTTTACGGCGCCGGCTCCTATGGCGGGACCTCTCTGCTGCGCGGCCTGGCCGCCCTGCCCGTTGCGATTCCCCTGCCCGACGGCGGCCGCCAGCGCTTCCAGCCGATCCATATCGACGATCTGACCCGGGCGATCCTGCGGCTGATCGAGCCGGACGCGCCGGCGCGGATGGTTCTGGGGGCGGTCGGCCGCCAGGTGCGCTCGGTGCGCGAGATCGTGCTCGGCCTGCGCGCCTGGCTGGGAATCGCACCCGCTCCGGTCCTCGCGCTACCCACGGGCGTCCTGCGCGCCTTCGCCAAGCTTGGCGATCTGGCCGGCCTGTTCTCCGGCCGGGGCACCCTGCGCTCGACCGCGCTCGAGCAGTTGGACCTGGACAACACCGCGCCGGTCGAGCCCTTTGCGGCGGCGGTCGGTTTCACCCCGCGCGGCTTCGACGAAGGCCTCGCGCGCATGCCCAGCCAGGTACAGGACCGCTGGCACGCCCGGCTCTATTTCATGCGGCCACTGCTGTTCGCATCGCCCTTGCTTGTATGGGCGGCGATGCGCGGGCTCTTCCGTGCCGGAACCGTTACGCTCGATTGGATTGTTTGGCTGGGTATTGCCAGCGGTTTACTGGTCATGGCCATCGGCGCCGTGACGGCTTGGGCATTGCGGAGCCAGAGGTGATCGACCCCTATCTCCCGCTCCGTCTGATCCACATCCTGAGCGCCACCCTGCTCTTCGGCACGGGCCTCGGCACCGCCCACTTCATGTGGCGGGCGAACCGTTCGGGCGATGTCGCCGCGATCGCGCGCACCGCCCGTCATGTCGTCACGGCCGACTGGCTGTTCGTCGCAATCCCCGGGGTGGTACAGTTCGCCTCCGGCGCCGCGCTGGTCGAGGTCGCGGGCTATCGCTGGAACGAAGGCTGGATCCTGCTCGCCCTCGGCCTCTTCTTCCTGGCCTTCGCTTGTTGGCTGCCCGTGGTCGGGTTGCAGATGCGCATGCGTAACATGGCCGAGGCCGCGCGCGACCGGGGCGAGGCCCTGCCCGCCGCCTATGCTCGCCTTGCCCGCGCCTGGTTCCTGCTCGGCTGGCCGGCCTTCGCCGCCATGATCGGGATCTACGTCCTGATGGTCTTCCGTCCCTAGCGTCCCAGAGCGCGCATCGCGCGGTCCAGCCCGTCGAGGGTCAGCGGGAACATGCGGTCGCCCATCAGTTGGCGGATCATCTGGATCGATGCCGTCCACTCCCAGCGGTCCTCGCGCACGGGGTTGAGCCAGACCGCCTTGGGATAGGTGCTCAGCAACCGCTGGAGCCAGACCGATCCCGCCTCCTCGTTCCAATGCTCGACGCTGCCGCCCGGCTGAGCGATCTCATAGGGGCTCATCGAGGCGTCGCCGACGAAGATCAGCTTGTAATCGGACGGATAGGTGTGCAGCACGTCCCAGGTCGCCTCGCGCTCGACATGGCGGCGGCGGTTGTTGCGCCACAGGCTCTCGTAGGGGCAGTTGTGGAAATAGACATATTGGAGATGTTTGAACTCGGTCCGCGCCGCGCTGAACAGCTCCTCGCAGACTCGGACATGCGGGTTCATCGAGCCGCCCACATCCAGGGCCAGTAGGATCTTCACGGCGTTGTGGCGCTCCGGCACCATCTTGATATCCAGCAAGCCGCCCTGGGCCGCCGTCGAATGGATCGTGTCGGGCAGGTCCAGCTCGGTCGCCGCCCCCTCGCGGGCGAAGCGGCGCAGCCGGCGCAGCGCCACCTTGATGTTGCGCGTGCCGATCTCAACCGTGTCGTCGAGATTCTTGAACTCGCGCTTGTCCCAGACCTTGACCGCCCGATTGTTGCGGTTGTCGTCCTGGCCGATGCGGATGCCCTCGGGATTGTAGCCATAGGCGCCGAAGGGCGAGGTGCCGGCCGTGCCGATCCATTTGGAGCCGCCCTGGTGGCGCTTCTTCTGTTCGGCGAGGCGCTGCTTCAGGGTCTCCATCAGCTTGTCCCATCCGCCCAGGGCCTCGATCTGCGCCTTCTCTTCCTCGGTCAGGGTCTTCTCGGCCAGCCGCTTGAGCCATTCCTCCGGTATCTCGCCGAAGATTTCCTCGATGCTCATGTCGAGGCCGCGAAAGCAATGCCCGAAGACCTGGTCGAACTTGTCCAGGTTGCGCTCGTCCTTCACCAGGGCGGCGCGGGAGAGATAGTAGAAATCATCGACGGATTCGTTCGCCAGCCCCTTCTCCACCGCGCCCAGCAGGGTGAGGTATTCCATCAGCGAGACCGGCACACCGGCCCCGCGCAGGGTCACGAAGAAATCGACGAACACGCCGTTTCCCCCTTCTTCAATTCCCCCGCTCGCGCCGGGCCAGGAAGGCCAGGCGTTCGAGCTGGTGGACGTCCTGCTCGTTCTTCACCAGCGCGCCGTGCAGCGGCGGCAGGAAATCCTTCACCTCCTTGGCGCGCAGGGCCTCGGGCGGAATGTCCTCGGCGACCAGCAGCTTGATCCAGTCGAGCAGTTCCGAGGTCGAGGGCTTTTTCTTCAGGCCCGGCACCTCGCGCACCTCGTAAAAGGCGCCCAGCGCCTCGCGCAGGAGCAGCTTCTTGATATCGGGATAATGGACCTGGACGATCGCGGCCATCGTGTCCGGATCAGGAAAGCGGATGTAGTGGAAGAAGCAGCGGCGCAGGAAGGCGTCGGGCAGTTCCTTCTCGTTGTTCGAGGTGATGACCACGACGGGCCGCTCGGCCGCCGTGATCGTCTCCTTGGTTTCGTGGACGTAGAATTCCATGCGGTCGAGTTCCTGCAGCAGATCGTTCGGGAACTCGATATCCGCCTTGTCGATCTCGTCGATCAGCAGGACCGGCCGGTCCTCGGCCGTGAAGGCCTCCCAGAGCTTGCCCCGGACGATGTAGTTGCGGATGTCGTGCACCCGCTCGTCGCCGAGCTGGGAATCGCGCAGCCGCGCCACCGCGTCGTATTCGTAGAGCCCGTGCTGGGCCTTGGTCGTCGATTTGATATGCCATTCGATCAGCGGCCGCCCCAGGGAGGCCGCGATCTCATGGGCCAGGATCGTCTTGCCCGTCCCCGGCTCGCCCTTGATCAGCAGGGGCCGCTCCAGGGTGATGGCGGCATTGACCGCGACCAGCAGATCCTCGGTCGCGACATAGCTCTCGGTGCCGGCGAAACGCATGACGGGCTCCTATGGGGAAACGGGCGGGCGGACCTTAGAAAGCGGCCACCTGGCAATCAAGTTGTGCCGGCAAGCTGTGCGGGTTCGCGGCAACCCGTCTCAACCGACATGGTTGCGCGCGAAGGCCGCCAGGTGGAAAGCTCCCGTGGCGGCCGGATAGCGCCAGTCCGGCCCGACCGGACAAGCAGCGCGGGCGAGGCAGCCGCTGTCCCGGCACCTCTGGCCCTCGGGTGCGTGGACATGGGCGGCACAGGCCGGAACCTCATAACCCGCCTCGCTGAAGGCCCCGACCGGGCAGGTCGAAAGACAGGGCCGCGCCGTGCAGCTCTCGCAAGGACTCGCCGCCGCCGCGAGGGGCCGCAGAGCCAGTTTTTCGGGAAAGAGAAAGGCGGCGCGGTAGGCATGCCACAGCCCATATTCCGAATGGATCAACACGCCCAGGGGGGACGGCGAAACCGGCTCGGCCCGCATCGCCCAGCGCTGGAAGGGCATATAGGGCGGGCCGTCGCTCGGATAGACGGGATGGGCGCCGAACCTCGCCGCGACCGGGGCCAGCACCGTTTTCGTCCAATCGTCGAGCGGATCGCGCCCGGCCGGCTCCGGCACCGCCGCCGCGAAAGCCTCCCACAGCGCGCCGCCGGCATTGCCGATCATGATCACGGTGGCGACCTCGCCGCCATCGACCACGCCAAGCACGCCGTCTCCGTCCTCGGGATGAAAGCCACCACGCGCAATGAACGGCGTGCTCGCCAAGATCCAAGTGATCTCGTCCAAAATCATATCAGCAGCAATCCACGCCGATGCCCCTCACCCTGAGCTTGTCGAAAGGTGAGGTTGGCACATTCGAACAGCGTGCCAAGACCCCATACTTCGACAGGCTCAGCATGAGGGTGATGGAGGAACCGGTCCAGGCCACGCCAATATTATGCGATTCTCGGGATCATCCGACCCCTCACCCGGCCCGCGCGGGTTAGGTCGCCGCGATCTCCGCCAGGGCGGCTTCGATGGCGGCGATGGCTTCCTCGGCCTTGTCGCCGTCCGGCCCG
>JAQCGR010000235.1 GCA_027619995.1 Pseudomonadota bacterium
TTCTCGATACGGACGACCCGACCCGCCCGGTGGCCGTGCTCGACTGGGACATGTGCAAGAATGGCAAGCGGCATCGCGATCCATCATTCAACAAACCACAAACCACAAAATATTGTAATTTTTATGCTTAGACCCCCAAAACCTATTGCACCTCGATACCGCTTTCGCTAGATTTCGCGGTCTGCGCTGTCGTTAACACCACATCTAGTTCGCCTTGTTTCGGGTGACGGGAATCTGGGATCGGCGCGCGTGCGGAGCCGCTTTCGGAGGGAAGTTGGTTTCGCCCTGGCAAACTGGCGAAACACAAGGGGGTTATGACATGCGGATCGAGCGGTTCTTCACCGAGGAAGGCCAATCCCCGTACGCGGATATTGAGTTCCGGGAAACCAGCAGCGAGATTCGCAACCCGGACGGATCCCTGGTCTTCGCCGCCGAATCCGTAAAGGTTCCCGCGTCTTGGTCTCAGGTCGCGGCCGATATTCTGGCGCAGAAGTATTTCCGCAAGGCCGGTGTGCCGACCAAATTGCGCCCGGTCGTCGAGGAAGACGTTCCCGAATGGCTGTGGCGCCAGGAAGCCGACGAAGAGGCCCTGGCCGAATTGCCCGAGGACGCGCGCATGGGCGCCGAGTCGGACGGCCGCCAGGTCTTCGGCCGGCTGGCCGGCACCTGGGCCTATTGGGGCTGGAAGGGCGGCTATTTCGATCAGGAAGAAGACGCCCGCGCCTTCTACGACGAGCTGTGCTTCATGCTCGCGCGCCAGATGTCCGCGCCGAATTCGCCCCAGTGGTTCAACACCGGCCTGCATTGGGCCTATGGCATCGACGGGCCGAGCCAGGGCCATTTCTACGTCGACCATCGGACGGAAGAGCTGATGCGCTCGACCTCCTCCTATGCCCGGCCCCAGCCCCATGCCTGCTTCATCCAGGGCGTCTCCGACGATCTGGTCAACGAAGGCGGCATCATGGATCTCTGGGTGCGCGAGGCGCGCCTGTTCAAATAC
Organism: Pseudomonadota bacterium; assembly: GCA_027619995.1. Lineage (GTDB taxonomy): Bacteria > Pseudomonadota > Alphaproteobacteria > CADEGL01 > CADEGL01 > JABIRQ01. The sequence continues at coordinate 1,001 of JAQCGR010000235.1, forward strand.
GGCTCCGGCACCGGCTCCAACTTCTCCAAGCTGCGCGGCGAGGGCGAGAACCTGTCCGGCGGCGGCCGCTCCTCCGGCCTGATGAGCTTCCTGCGCGTCGGCGACCGGGCCGCGGGCTCGATCAAGTCCGGCGGCACGACGCGCCGCGCGGCCAAGATGGTGGTCGTCGATATCGACCATCCGGATATCGAGAAGTTCATCAATTGGAAGGTCGTCGAGGAGCAGAAGGTCGCCGCGCTCGTCACCGGCTCCAAGCTGGCCAACAAGCATCTCAACCAGATCATCGCCGCCTGCCACGCCTATGAAGGCGACGGCACCACGGACGGCGCCTTCGATCCGAAGGTGAACACCGCGCTCAAGAAGGAAATCCTGCTCGCCCGCCAGGCGATGCTGCCGGAGAACTACGTCCAGCGGGTGATCCAGTTCGCGCGCCAGGGCTTCACCGGAATCGACTTCAAGGTCTACGACACGGACTGGGATTCCGATGCCTATCTGACGGTCTCCGGCCAGAACTCGAACAACTCGGTACGGGTGACCAACGAATTCCTCGAAGCCGTCGAAGCCGGCGGCGACTGGAATCTGGTGCACCGGACCAGCAAGAAGATCTCCGAGACCCTGCAGGCTAGCGATCTCTGGGATTCGATCGGCTATGCCGCCTGGTCCTGCGCCGATCCCGGCATCCAGTTCGATACCACGATCAACGAGTGGCACACCTGCCCCGCGAGCGGCCGGATCAACGCCTCGAACCCGTGCTCCGAATACATGTTCCTGGACGACACGGCCTGCAATCTGGCGTCCCTGAACTTGATGCAGTTCCGCGATGCCGAAGGCGTCTTCGACATCAAGGCCTATGAGCACGCCATCCGCCTGTGGACCATCGTGCTCGAGATCAGTGTGCTGATGGCCCAGTTCCCGTCGCGCGAGATCGCGCAACTGTCTTACGAGTTCCGCACCCTGGGCCTGGGCTTCGCCAATATCGGCGGCCTGCTGATGGCCATGGGGCTGAGCTATGACAGCGACGAGGCGCGGGCCATCGCCGGCAGCCTGTCGGCGGTCCTGACCGGCACCTCCTACGCCACCTCGGCGGAGATGGCGGAAGAACTCGGCGCCTTCCCGAACTACGCGCCCAACGCCTCGGCCATGCTGCGCGTGATGCGCAACCATCGCCGCGCCGCCTATGGCGAGAAGGACGGCTATGAGGGCTTGAGCATTCCGCCGGTGCCGATCGAGGCAACCGCCTGCCCGGACCAGGCCATGGTCGCGGCAGCGCGGCGCGCCTGGGACCGTGCCGTCGAACTCGGCGAGAAGCACGGCTACCGCAACGCCCAATCCACCGTGATCGCGCCGACCGGCACGATCGGTCTGGTGATGGATTGCGACACCACCGGAATCGAACCCGACTTCGCCCTGGTCAAGTTCAAGAAACTGGCCGGTGGTGGCTATTTCAAGATCATCAACCGCACGGTGCCGGCTGCCCTGCGCAAGCTGGGCTACGGTGAGACCCAGATCGAGGAGATGGTGCGCTATGCCGTGGGCCACGGCACCTTGGACGGCGCCCCGGGCGTCGATCAGGACGCCTTGCGCGCCAAGGGCTTCAACCAAGCCGCCATCGACGCCCTCGAAGCCGGCCTCGGTGCGGCCTTCGACATCAAGTTCGCCTTCAACAAATGGACCCTGGGCGAGGAATTCTGCACCAAGGTCCTGGGCTTCGAGGCCGCGCAGCTCGACGATATCAGCTTCGATATGCTCGGCTCGCTCGGCTTCTCGGCCAAGCAGATCGAGGCGGCAAACACCTATTGCTGCGGCGCGATGACCCTTGAAGGGGCGACCTATCTGAAGGACGAGCATCTGTCGGTCTTCGACTGCGCCAATCCCTGCGGCCGGATCGGCAAACGCGCGCTGTCGGTCGACAGCCACATCCTGATGCTGTCCGCGGCCCAGCCCTTCATCTCGGGCGCGATCTCCAAGACCATCAACATGCCCAACGTTGCGACGGTCGAGGATTGCAAGGACGCCTACATGAAGTCCTGGCGGCTCGGCCTGAAGGCCAACGCCCTCTACCGCGACGGCTCCAAGCTCTCCCAGCCCCTGTCGGCCAGTCTCTACGACGCCATCGGGGACGAGGAGGAAATCGCCGATCTGCTCGAAGCGCCGGCCGCGGTCAAGGCGCCGATGATGGCCGAGCGTGTCGTGGAGCGGGTCATCGAGCGTGTGGTCGCCGCCGAGCGACGGCGTCTGCCCCAGCGGCGCAAGGGCTATACCCAGAAGGCGGTCGTGGGTGGCCATAAGGTCTATCTGCGCACCGGCGAATACGACGAGGGCGGCCTGGGCGAGATCTTCATCGACATGCACAAGGAAGGTGCCGCCTTCCGCAGCCTGATGAACAATTTCGCGATCGCCATCTCGATCGGCCTGCAATACGGCGTGCCGCTTGAGGAATTTGTCGACGCCTTCACCTTCACCCGTTTCGAGCCCTCGGGCCTGGTCGAGGGCAACGCCGCCATCAAGATGAGCACCAGCGTCCTGGACTATGTCTTCCGCGAGCTCGCCGTGTCCTATCTGGAACGCTACGAGCTGGCCCATGCCGAGCCCCAGGACCTGATGCCCGACACGATGGGTCGGGGCGAGAAGGAAGGCGCGCTCACCCTGAACGAAGAGGCGATGCAGCGCATGGCCAGTGTCGGCTATGTCCGCAAGGGCCTGTTGGTTCTTAACGGTGGCAGTGGCGTCAACAGTGGCGGCGGTTCGGGCGGGGGCGCCGGACGCGGGAACGGAACGGGCGGCTCAAAAACGGTGTCCCGGATGGCGAGCGCCGTGGCCGGCGCAGCCACCGCCACCGCAGAGGCCGCCATGCACGAGATCGGCGAAGGGTCGGCAGCGGCCGTCGCCGTGTCTGCCGTGGTTGCCGAGGGCGTCGATCGCAAGCTGGATCATATGCGCGTCGCGCGTATGAAAGGCTACGAAGGCGATGCCTGCGGCGAGTGCGGCAACTTCACGCTGGTCCGCAACGGGACATGCATGAAATGCGTGACCTGCGGCTCGACCAGCGGTTGCAGCTAGGCCCACGGGGCCTGGCTGGCTCCTCCCTGTGAACTGTGGCGGCGCGGTCGTCGCGCCTCCACTTTTTCGTCTGCCCCCGCAATTCACCTCGATGCTGGCGAGGGTCCGACCTAAGCCGTATTCTCTGACCATCGAGGCAAGCCACTGGAGGGACGACAATGGCCGGACGGATCGACGCGCGCCTGAAGGAATTGGGAATCGAACTGCCTGCGGCCGCCGCGCCCGTGGCCAATTACGTGCCCTATGTGGTCAGCGGCAACATGGTTCATGTCGCCGGGCAGATCACAATGTTGGAAGGCAAACCGCAGCATCTCGGCATCGTCGGTGCGGATATATCGGTCGAAGAGGGCAACACCGCCGCGCGGCTCTGCGCCCGGAATCTCATCGCCCAGGTCAAGGCAGCCTGCGGCGGCGATCTGGACCGGGTCGTGCGCGTCGTCAAGCTGAACGGCTTCGTCGCCAGCGCGCCGGGCTTCACCCAGCAACCCGCCGTGATCAACGGTGCCTCCGATCTGATGGTCGATGTCTTCGGCGATGCCGGCCGCCATGCCCGCGCCGCCGTCGGCGTCATGGGCCTGCCGCTTGGCGTATCGGTCGAGGTTGACGGGATCTTCGAGATATCCTGACGGCACTATCCGCCGGGGCGAAAAGCGGGCGGCACGAAATAGAGATGGTCGTCGGCCTCGCGCGCCAGGTGACAGCCGATGCAGAACTCGACTTTTTCCGCGGACGACCCCCGCGTCACACCGAACAGGGCCCCGTCGGGCAGGATCATGTTGTAGCGCCAGTTCCCGCTCACCTCGTTGAAACCGTCGGCCATCTTCTCCATGACAAAGAGCGGGCCCGCTGCGCTCCGCCCCTCCTCGGTCACCACGAAACTGTCTTTCGCGATCACCGTGCCAACCGGCATTGGACGCGCCTGCTCGAAACGGCCGTATTCAGCGGCGCCGCGTTCGTTGACGTAGTTATTGACGAGACGCCTGCCATGGGTCGCCGAAGGATAGGGCGCGGTGTTGAAGCGCCGCCAGGCCGAATACGCTGCAGCGGGCGTTTCGCCCGCGCCGGCATAGCCAGCTACGAGAGAATCAAGCATGGCGCGGTAAGTCGCCTCGGCCGCGAGCGGCCCCGGTTCGGCGGAATCGCTTTCCCAGATATGCCGCGGAGGCTGGTCAAGATCGCCATGAACCGGTGGCGGAACCCGCACGCCAGCGAACAGGTCTTCCTCCGTGCCGATTGAAACGGCCACAATCGCCCCGACCACACCCAGCAGAATGGCCAACAGCAAAAACAGGACGAATGCTTTGGGCATGCGGTATCTCCAATCCTGGCCGAGGGCCGATCGCGTCTTCGCCTCGCTTGTATCTAGGGCGGTTCCGCCTCACGTCGCATCAAAGCCTCGTGATTCTTCGTGCCGGTTGTCAGTCCGCCGTGACACGCTAGAGCATTTTCCGATCACTCTTGGTCATATCCGGCTGCGGCGAAGTAGTTTTG
>JAQCGR010000236.1 GCA_027619995.1 Pseudomonadota bacterium
TCTTCTCCTTCAGGGTCCAGTCTAAATTAACTTTTGGACCACTCTGAAGGGGGCAGATCAACCGCCGGCGGGGCCCGCGCAAGAGGTCCTGCTGACCGTGACCTATGTGGTCGTGGTCTTTTCTGTCGCGGTCCAGGGCCTGACCGTGGGCAAGCTGGCGCGCCGCGTCATTCCCCAGCCCGAGAACCTCGAGCGGGATTAGCGGCCCTTACACCGCGTTGCCCTTTACACCGTGTTGCGGGGCCCCAGGCTCGTCCCTTCGGCGAAGCGTTCGAAGCGGAAGGGCGACAGGTCGAGGGAGGGCTCGGAACCGCCCGCCAGTTCGGCGATCAGCTTTCCCACGATCGGTCCCATAGCGAAGCCGTGGCTCGAAAAGCCGGTGGCGAGGATCAGCCCCGGCAGGGCGGCGACCGGCCCGATCACGGGCAGGAGGTCAGGCGTCATGTCGATGCGCCCGGCCCAGCTCGATTCGATCGACAATTCGCCGAGCTGCGGGAACTGGGCGCGGATGCCGTCGAGCAGGCGGAGCGATTCGGCGCGGTCGGGGGTGGGGTCTACGACCCGTTCGGCCTCGAAGGGGCTCGGCCGGTCGGCGGGCCAGCGGCGCGGCTGCTTCAACGATTCGAGGAAGGGCCGTCCCAGGCGGATGCGCGCGCCGCGCCAGCTCTTGCGGTAGAGGGGCATGAACTCGCGGGCGAAGCGCAAGGTCTCGGGCCGCAGGTGATAGGTGTAATCCGTGCCGACCGCGCCGATCAGGCGCCCGGCCTCGTCCCGCCGGAAGGCGACGGTCGGGCTGTAGAGCGCGGGAATCTCCGGCAGGTTGGTCGGCCGGGTGCGCACCGCCGCCAGATCGATGCCGATCTGGGGCAGGCGCAGCCCGTGATTGCCCAGGAACAGGCTGCTCCAGGCGCCGGCAGCGCAGACCACGATGGGCGCGCGCAGGACGCCGCTTTCCGTGACCACGCCGGCGACGCGCCCGCCTTCGACCATCAAGGACCGCACGGCGCAGCCTGCGCGGATTTCGGCGCCCCGCTTCTCGGCAGCCCGGGCATAGGCGGGTGCGACCAGACGGGGTTCGGCCTGACCGTCGCTTGGGGTGTAGAGCGCGCCGTGGATATGGCCCTCGAAGCCGGGCAGCAGGGCGGCTGCTTCGGCCGCGCTCAGGACCCGCGATTCGATGCCGGCAGCCTTGGCCTCGGGCAGCCAGGCGGCGAAGCGGGCCAGGGTCGCTTCCGACCCGGCGAGTGCGATATTGCCGCGCTGGCGCCAGCCGAGATCGGCGCCCAGTTCGGCTTCCAGCCCCTGCCAGAGGGGGATGCAGGCGCGCATCAACGGCAGTTCGAAAGGATCGCGGCCCTGCTGGCGGACGAAGCCGAGATTGCGGCTCGACTGCTCGCCGGCGATCCGCCCCTTCTCGACCAGGACGGTATCCATCCCGGCCCCGGCGCAGGCATGGGCGGCGGCGCATCCGGTGATGCCGCCGCCGATGATGACGATATCCGTGTGGCGCTGGTCCATGGTCCGCTGCGCCGCGCGTCAGTCGCCCAGCGCGTCCAATTCGCGCTGAAGCGCCCGATGGGCCTGGGTGTCCGGCGGGATGCGCGCCAGGAGCGGCTGCCAATATTCCCGCGCGGCGGCGGCATCGCCGCGCGACGCGGCCTCCGCGCCGAGCACCCAGAGGGCGGTCGGCTGCTCGGGGTCGAGGACGTGCAGGCGGGTCATGACGGCCAGCAGTTCGGGCGGCGGGGTTCCGGCCTGACCGGCGCTCTGGAAAAGAGCTTCGGCATAGAGGCCGACGACCACGGGGTCCTCGGGCGCGATTTCGGAAGCCCGGCGGAAGGCTTCCACCGCCTCCTCCCGCTCGCCGCGCGAGGCGCGCGAACGGCCCAACATCAGCCAGCCGTCGAGGTCGTCCGGATTCTCCTCCAGACGTGCGGCCAGTCGCTCGACCATGCCGTCGATCATGGCCGTGCGCTCTTCCTCGCTCATCTCCGCGGCGGCCTCGACCTGCTCGCGGTTCGGCCCGGCCGTGCCGTCCTTGGAGGGAGGCGCGACGCCGCTCTCGGCGGAAAGCTGCGCGATGCCCTGGCGCAGGACCGGCAGCCAGGGCGCGTCCCGGGCCGAGTCCTTTTCCAGCGCGACCCAGATCTTCAGGGCCTCCTCGGGCCGTCCCGCCTGGGCTTCGGCCAGACCCAGATAATAGCGGGCGCGAGGCTCGTCCGGCTCCGCCGTCCGCACCTGGGCGAAGACCTGCTGGGCCTCGTCCGTCACCTGGCCGTCGGCGGCATAGACCAGGCTCTGGCCGAGCTCCGACAGGGGGCCGTCGCCGGGCGCGAGGACCACGGCTCGGCGATAGGCGCCGGCGCTCTCCTGGTAGCGGCCGAGCGCGAAATAACCACGGCCGAGCAGCCGCCAGGCATCGAGATTCTCGGGCTGGCCTTCGACCAGTTCGGCCAGTTCCGCCATGCGCTCGTCCATTCCTTCGGGCGCTTCGGCCATGATGCGCTCGCGCTCGGCCGAGCGTTCGGCATAGGGCGCGCCCGGTATTTCCGGGCTGCCCTCCCAGAGATAGAGGGCGAGGGCGGCGGCCGGCACCAGCACGACCAGGGCAATGGCGATACGGCGGGCGCTGGGGGTAACGGCCATGGTCGGGCCTTTCGCTTCCAGGGAGTCTTCGGCATCGGCGGCCAGCATGCGGCGCTCGATCTCGACGCGCGCGGCCGCCGCATCCGCAGGCGCGATCATGCCGTGTTCGCGCTCGCGCTCCAACTCGGCAAGCTGGTCGCGATAGACCTCGAGGTCGTGGCGCGCCCGTCCGGCGCCCGGTGCGCGGGACGCGCGCAGCAAGGGGTGCAGCAGGGCGATCAGACAGATTGCCGTGATCGCGGCCAGGACAATCCAAAGAATCATGGCCAGAGGATCATGGCGCGGGTTCCTCGCCGCGCCTTTCGGCCAGCAGGGCGTCGACCCGGGCGCGTTCCTCCGGGGTCAGCGGATCGGGTTCGCCCCGACCGCCGCGCCGCCGCGCCATGGCCAGAACGGCGAAAGCGCCGAGGAGGAGAATGGCGGCGGGGGCGAGCCAGAGCAGCCAGGTCTTGGGCTTGAAGGGAGGCTCCAGCAGGACGAAATCGCCGTAGCGCGCGGTCACGAAGGCGAGGATCTCGGGATTCGTGTCGCCGGCCGTCAGGCGCTCGCGCACCAGGATGCGGAGATCGCGGGCAAGCGGCGCGTCGGATTCGTCGATCGACTGGTTCTGGCAGACCAGGCAGCGCAGTTCCTGGCCGATAGAGCGGGCGCGCGCCTCCAGTGCCGGATCGGCCAGCACCTCATCGGGCAGGACCGCGCCGGCGGGCGTGGCCAGGCCGACCATGACCAGCATGACGAGCATGGCCAGGGCGGCGAGACCTCGGTTGGCGGGCTGCGTCCTCATCCGCCGAACTCGGCGAGCAGGGGGCGGATCCTGCGTTGGAGATCCCGTTCCAGGATCGGCCCGACATGGCGGTAGCGCACCACCCCTTCGGCATCGATCACGAAGGTTTCGGGCACGCCGTAGACGCCCCATTCGATGGCGGTCCGGCCATCGGCATCGACCCCGATCCGCTCGTAGGGATTGCCGAGCTTTCCGAGCCAGCCGCGCGCATCGGCCTCCGGGTCCTTGTAGTTGACGCCGTAGATCGCGATCCCGCCTTCGGCCGCGAGGCCCATCAGGAGAGGATGCTCGGCCTGGCAGGGCAGGCACCAGGAGGCGAAGAAATTGACCAGGGCGGGTTTGCCGCCCAGATCGGCGCGGGCCAGGCCGGGGACGATGCCCGCCAGGGGGGGCAGGTCGAAATCGGGCGCGGGCCGGTCGATCAGAACCGAGGGCAGGGCCTGGGTGTCGCGGTCCTCGGATTCGCTTTCCACCATGAACCAGCCGATGGTTCCGGCGAGCAGCAGGAACAGGACCAGGGGCACAAGAAAGACGATCTGGCGCATGGCGGCGGATCAGGCCGTGGCCTGGGCGGCGGGGGCCGGGCGCGGCCGGGCGGGCGCGCCGACCCGGTGGCGACGGTCGGTCAGCGAGACGATGCCGCCCGCGACCATGACCAGACAGCCGGCCCAGATCCAGGGGACGAGGGGATTGTGATAGATGCGCGTGGTCCAGCCGCCCTGGCCGTCGGCATCGCCGATCACGGCGTAGAGATCGGCGATCAGTGTGGTGTGGATCGCGGCCTCCGTGGTCTGGCTGCCCTCGACCGGATAGAAGCGCTTCTCGGGCTCCAGCATGGTGATCTGACGGCCATCGCTTTCGACGCGGAACAGCGCGCGCTCCGCCGTATAATTGGGGCCGTTGATCTCGCCCACCCCGACCAAGGTGACCTCGTAGCCCGCCAGTTCGACCATATCGCCCGGCCGCATCACCTGGATGCGTTCGGTCTGCCAGGCGGAGGAACCGGTGATGCCGGCGACCAGCAGGCCGAGCCCGGCATGGGCCAGGGTCATGCCCCAGGCGGCGCGCGGCAGGTGGCGCGCGCGGGCGACGGAGCCGGCCAGGGGTATCCGGAACAGGCGCACCCGATCGGCCCACTCGACGGCCGATCCGGCGATCAGCCAGGCAGCCAGCCCGGTGCCCAAGGCGGCCAGGGCGGTGCCGGAATCGGCCAGTGCCAGGGTTGCCAGGGCGACGACCAGGGCGGCGGCCATGGCGAGTCGCAACCGCGCAAGGGCGGCGCGGGCATCGCCTCGCTTCCAGGCCATCATGGGGCCGATCGCCACCGCGATCAGGGTCGGGATCATCAGAGGCACGAAAGTCGCCTCGAAATAGGGCGGGCCGACCGAGATCTTGCCGCCGCCCAGGGCATCGAGGACCAGGGGATAGAGGGTGCCGACGAAGACCGTCAGGGTCGCCGTGGTCAGCAGCAGGTTGTTGAGCACCAGCGCGCCCTCGCGGCTGATCGGCGCGAAGACCCCGCCCCCCTTCAGGCGCGGCGCACGCAGGGCGAAGAGGGTCAGGGAGCCGCCGATCGCGACGGCCAGCAGGACCAGGATGAACAAGCCGCGCTCGGGATCCGTCGCGAAGGCATGGACGCTGGTCAGCACGCCCGAGCGGACCAGGAAGGTGCCGATCAGACTGAGCGAGAAGGCGAGGATGGCGAGCAGGACGGTCCAGGCCTTGAGCGCACCGCGCTTCTCGACGACGACGGCCGAATGCAGCAGGGCGGTGCCGGCCAACCAGGGCATGAAAGAGGCGTTCTCGACCGGGTCCCAGAACCACCAGCCGCCCCAGCCGAGCTCGTAATAGGCCCACCAGCTGCCCAGCGCGATGCCCAGGGTCAGGAAGGACCAGGCAGCCAGCGTCCAGGGCCGCACCCAGCGCGCCCAGGCCGGATCGATCCGGCCCTCCAGCAGCCCGGCGATGGCGAAGGAGAAGGCCATGGAGAAACCGACATAGCCGAGATAGAGCATCGGCGGATGGAAGGCGAGGCCGGGATCCTGGAGCAGCGGGTTGAGGCCGGCGCCGTCGAGCGGCGGCGGATCGATCCGGAGAACGGGGTTCG
>JAQCGR010000237.1 GCA_027619995.1 Pseudomonadota bacterium
GAAGATCTTCGCCGTCAGCCTCGAGTTCTTTTAAGCCCCGGCCGGGCCTGCCGGACCGGCCGGACGCGTCGATCAAGGAAAAGCCATGTCACGCATCGCCTATGTCAACGGCCGCTATCTGCCTCATGGGGAGGCGGCGGTCCATATCGAGGACCGGGGCTACCAGTTCTCCGACGGCATCTACGAAGTGATCGCCCTGCGCGACGGGGCGCTGATCGATGAAGAACCGCATCTGGTTCGCCTCGAACGCTCGCTCGGCGAGTTGCGGATCGACCCGCCGATGGGGCGGCGCGCGCTGGCGGCGGTGTTGCGCGAGGTCGCGCGGCGCAACCGGGTCCGCGAGGGCATCGTCTATATCCAGGTGACGCGCGGCGTGGCGCGCCGCGACCATGCCTTTCCGGCGAAGGCGCGGCCGGCCCTGGTCGTCACGGCCCGTCGCCAGGGACCGTCCAAGCCGGCGGCGGCCACCGGCGGCGTCTCGGTGATCAGCCTGCCGGACATTCGCTGGACGCGCTGCGACATCAAATCGATCGCGCTGCTGCCCAATGTCCTGGCCAAGCAGCAGGCGCGGGAAGCCGGCGCCTTCGAAGCCTGGTTCGTCGACGAAGCGGGACAAGTGACGGAGGGCAGTTCGACCAATGCCTGGATCGTCACGGACAAGGGCGAGTTGATCACGCGCGATCCGGGCAACGCGATCCTCAACGGGGTGACGCGGCGTACGATCCTGAATCTGGCGGCCGAGCGCCAGATTCGCCTGGTCGAGCGCGGTTTTACGCTGGAGGAGGCGAAAGCGGCGCGCGAGGCCTTCGTCACCAGCACGACGGCCTGCGTCATGCCCGTGCTGCGGATCGACGACATGCCGGTCGGCGACGGGCGCGTCGGCTCGCTCTCCGCCGCCCTGCGGCAGGCCTATTTCGACTACACGGCGGATGCCGAGGAAGAGGTCGAGGAGACCGTCGAAGGCCGAGTGTGACGGTCACGCGGCCCGCGGCCGTCGTTTTCGATTGGGACGACACGCTGATCGACAATTGGGGGGCGATTTGCAACGCCCTCAACGCAGCTTTCATCGCCATGGGGCACGAGACCTGGACCCTGGCTGACACCCGGGCGCGCGTCCGCCGCTCGCTGCGCGATACCTTTCCGGCCATGTTCGGCGAGCGCTGGACCGAAGCGCGCGATATTTTCTACGCGACCTACCGCGCCGACCATCTGGAGACCCTGGCACCCTTGGCGGGCGCGGCGGAAACCCTGGTCTATCTGGCGGGGGAGGGGATCGCGCTGGCTGTCGTCAGCAACAAGACCGGGGCGTTGCTGCGGCGGGAATCCGAACATCTCGGCTGGGACCGCTATTTCTCGGCCCTGGTCGGGGCGGGCGACGCGGCAGCCGACAAGCCCGATCCGGCCCCGATGACCGATGCGCTGGCGCCCGCCGGCATGGTGCCTTCGCGCGATGTCTGGTTCGTCGGCGATACCTGGGTCGATATGGCCTGCGCGAAGGCGGCAGGCTGCGTGCCGGTCCTGTTCGGCCACCGATCGCCGGACGCAGAGGAGTTTGCGGATTGCCGGCCGGAAATGGTCGCGCTGGATCATGAATCGCTGGCAATACTTGTGCGCGAGGCTCAAAAAGCCCACATTGTCCCCTAGGGGCGCCAAATCGGTCCGTTCCGCCCCTGGAGAACCGAGAAGAGGCGACAAAACAATGTCTCCCGAAAAAACCGCCAATCTGCAGGATGTCTTTCTCAATCACATCCGCAAGAACAAGACGGCCGTCACGATCTTTCTGGTGAATGGAGTCAAGTTGCAGGGTGTCGTCTCCGCGTTCGACAATTTCTGCGTCCTGCTGTGCCGCGATCACCATTCGCAGCTGGTCTATAAGCACGCCATCTCCACCGTGATGCCGGCAGGCCCGGTCCAGTTGTTCGACCCGGAACAGGATCGTTCCGACGACAACGACCAATCCGGCGCCGACGGGTGATCTGACGCTCCAGGAAACGCACGAAACCGCGCAGCCAGGCGCTCGGGCCCTCGTCCTGCACCCCGTCCTCCGACGGGGCGACGGACGCGTGCGCGACCCCGATTCGCGGTTGGAAGAGGCGGTCGGACTCGCCCAGGCGATCGACGTCACCGTCGTCCATGCCGAAGTCGTGCGGGTCAACGCGCCGCGACCGGGCTATCTGCTGGGCCGCGGGCGGCTTGAGGATTTCAAGACCTTCGTCGAGGCCAACGAGATCGATCTCGTGGTCTTCGATACGAGCCTGAGCCCGGTCCAGCAGCGCAATCTGGAACGCGAATGGAAATGCAAGGTGATCGACCGCACCGCGCTGATCCTCGAAATTTTCGGCGCGCGCGCACGGACCCGGGAGGGCACGCTCCAGGTCGAACTGGCCCATCTCAACTATCAGCGCAGCCGTCTCGTGCGCTCCTGGACCCATCTGGAGCGTCAGCGCGGCGGCGCGGGGTTCATGGGCGGCCCGGGCGAATCACAGATCGAAATTGATCGGCGGCTGATCGACGAGCGCATCACGCGGCTCAAGAAGGAACTGGAGACGGTGACGCGCACGCGCGGCCTGCACCGGGAATCGCGCCAGCGCGTGCCCTATCCGACGGTCGCCTTGGTCGGGTACACCAATGCCGGAAAATCGACCCTGTTCAACCGGCTGAGCCGGGCCGATGTGATGGCCAAGGACATGCTGTTCGCCACCCTCGACCCGACCATGCGGCGAATCGATCTTCCTTCGGGTCGACCGGCGATCCTGTCCGACACGGTGGGTTTCATTTCCGACTTGCCGACCCATCTGGTCGCGGCTTTCCGGGCGACCCTGGAAGAGGTCAGCGCAGCCGATCTGATTCTCCACGTCCGCGATGTGTCCCACGCGGACACGGAGGAGCAGAAGGCGGATGTCGAGGCGGTGTTGGGCCAGCTCGGCATGGGCGACCGGGTTGCGCGTTCCGAGATGCTCGAAGTGCTCAACAAGCTCGACCTCCTGCCGGACGAGGAGCGCGCCATCGTGGTCAATCGGGCCCAGCTTTCGAACGATGCGCCCGTGCCCGTCTCGGCCCTGACGGGGGAGGGTTGCGATACCCTGCTCGAACGGATCGACAGTCATCTCGGCGCCGGGATGGACGAAATCGACGTCGCGGTGCCGGTCGCGGACGGCCGGGCGATCGCCTGGCTCTACAGCCATGGCGAGGTGCTGGACCGGTCCGATGGCGAGGATGCCGTGCAACTGCGGGTGCGCCTCGCGCCCGCCGACAAGGCCCGATTCGAGCGCATGACGGCCGAGTAGCGGCCGTTCACCGGTCAGAGCGGGACGATTGGCTCTTCGCGCTGGGCGAGAACACCTTGAAAGATGATGGGTCGTTGCCATATAACCCTCTGGCACTCAGAGAGGGCGAGTGCCAACAACTTTCGCGCGCTGGCCGCAATTCTGGCTGGCGCGCTTCAATTGAGCGCAATCCTAGAGAGGTTTTACCTATGAGCTTCAGGCCTTTGCACGATCGCGTGCTGGTCAAGCCGCTCGATGCCGAAGAGAAGACGGCAGGCGGAATCATCATCCCCGACACGGCTAAGGAAAAGCCGATGGAGGGCAAGGTCGTTTCGGTCGGCGCCGGCGTGCGCGGCGAGGACGGCAAGCTGAACAAGCTCGACGTCAAGAAGGGCGATCGGGTGCTGTACGGCAAGTGGTCGGGCACCGAAGTCCGCATCGGCGGCGACGATCTGCTCATCATGAAAGAATCCGACATTCTCGGCATCGTAGAATAGAGAGGCCAAATCATGGCAGCGAAAGACATTACATTCGGCGACGACGCCCGGCGGAGGATGGTTCGCGGCGTCGACATCCTCGCCGACGCGGTCAAAGTCACCCTCGGCCCCAAGGGCCGCAACGTGATCCTGGAGAAGTCCTTCGGTGCGCCGCGTGTGACCAAGGACGGCGTCACCGTCGCCAAGGAAATCGAGCTTAAGGACAAGTTCGAGAACATGGGCGCGCAGATGGTGCGCGAAGTCGCCTCCCGGACGTCCGACGAGGCCGGCGACGGCACCACCACGGCGACCGTTCTGACCCAGGCGATCGTGCGCGAAGGCGCCAAGGCTGTGGCCGCCGGTATGAACCCGATGGACCTCAAGCGTGGCATCGACGCCGCCGTCAAGGCTGTGATCGCGGACATCAAGAAGCGCTCGCGCCCGGTCAAGACCGGCACCGAGATCGCTCAGGTCGGCACGATCTCCGCCAACGGCGAATCCGAGATCGGCGACTTCATCGCCGAGGCGATGGAGCGGGTCGGCAAGGAAGGCGTGATCACGGTTGAGGAGGCCAAGAGCCTTCACACCGAGCTCGACGTCGTCGAAGGCATGATGTTCGACCGCGGCTATCTCTCGCCGTATTTCGTGACCAACCCCGAGAAGATGCAGGTCGAACTCGACGATCCGTATATCCTGCTTCACGAGAAGAAGCTCTCGTCCCTGCAGCCGCTTCTGCCGGTGCTTGAGTCGGTTGTGAAGTCGGGCCGGCCGCTGCTGATCATCGCCGAGGATGTCGAGGGCGAAGTCCTCGCGACCCTGGTGGTGAACAAGCTGCGTGGCGGCCTCAAGGTCGCGGCCGTCAAGGCCCCGGGCTTCGGCGATCGCCGCAAGGCGATGCTCGAGGACATCGCGATCCTGACCGGCGGTCAGGTCGTCAGCGAAGACCTCGGCATCAAGCTCGAGAGCGTCGGCCTGGAAATGCTGGGTTCCGCCAAGCGGGTCTCGATCAACAAGGACGAGACCACGGTCATCGATGGCACCGGCAAGAAGAAAGAGATCGCCGCCCGTTGCAACCAGATCCGGCAGCAGATCGAGGAAACTTCCTCGGACTACGACCGCGAGAAGTTGCAGGAGCGTCTGGCCAAGTTGGCCGGTGGCGTCGCCGTTCTTCGTGTCGGCGGAGCCTCCGAGATCGAGGTGAAGGAGCGCAAGGATCGGGTCGAGGACGCGATGCACGCGACCCGCGCGGCTGTCGAGGAGGGCATTGTCCCCGGCGGTGGCACGGCCCTGCTCTACGGCATCCGTTCGCTCGATAAGCTGCAGACCGACAACGACGACCAGCGGGTCGGCGTTGAGATTGTCCGCAAGGCGCTTCAGGCGCCGGCGCGGCAGATCGCCGAGAATGCAGGCGAGGACGGTGCCGTCATCGCCGGCAAGATGATGGAACAGAAGGACTACAATTTCGGTTTCGATGCCCAGACGGGCAAGTTCCGGGATCTGGTCAAGGCTGGCATCATCGATCCGACCAAGGTCGTTCGCACGGCCCTGCAGGATGCGGCTTCGGTCGCGAGCCTGCTGATCACCACCGAGGCGATGATCGCTGATCATCCCGAAAAGGATGACGGCGCCGGCGGTATGCCCGGTGGCGACATGGGTGGCATGGGCGGCATGGGCGGAATGGGCGGCTTCTAAGGCACCCGTTACGAACCACCGACCATTGAAAAGGGGAAGGGCCGCGCCGCTGGCGCG
>JAQCGR010000238.1 GCA_027619995.1 Pseudomonadota bacterium
ATCGCGGCCGCGCAGACGGCGCCGGCGAGTGTCGCCCTGGCCGTCGCCGCGCGGCCCCAAACCCCCGCGCGTCCCCGTTTCATTTCCGTGTTCATCGTCACCCTCTCGTTCGGTCAAGACCGGCTTTGCGGAATCCCGGATGGGATGCGCCTGTTTCGGGCTTGGGCGACGGGGGACGTTCTCGGGTCCGCGTTCGATCCGCCGCGCAAGCGGCAGGACCCTATCGAACGAGCGATTATCTTGCGGTTATTCTTTCGTGAAGGTTATGTTTCTTTTATTCGTCAATATACGGAATCATTAATACTTCAAGCTTTAATATTCCTGAGGAATTCCGGTCATATTCCTGTAATAAAACTAGCGGGGAGTGGCGCGCGGCGACGCCGCCGGCAGATAGACGGCGAAGCTGCTGCCGTCGCCGATCTCGCTGTCCACGGTCATCACGCCGCGATGGCGGTTGACGATATGCTTGACGATGGCGAGGCCGAGCCCGGTGCCGCCCAGCTTCCGCGACCGGGCCGCATCGACCCGGTAGAAACGTTCGGTCAGGCGCGGCAGATGGCGCCGCTCGATGCCCTCGCCGTGATCGCGCACCGCGACGGCGAGGAAGCCCGCCGGCACCTTGCCCAGGCCGGCCGGCCCCTGGTCCTGACGGCGGATCGAAATCTCCACATCGGTGCCGGCCCGGCCGTATTTGATGGCATTATCGATCAGGTTCTGGAAGACCTGGGTCAGCTCCTCCTCGTCGCCCGTCACGGTGGCGGCGCCGGGCCCGGCCACGCTCGCATCGAGCGTGATCCGCATGTCCCTCTCCCCGGCGCGGAGCGTCAGGATTTCGGCCAGTTCGCCGAGCAGATCCGCGAGATCGACCTGGCCGGTCGGCGCCGAATGCTCATGCAGTTCGATCCGCGACAGCGACAGCAGGTCGTTGACCAGGGCGGCCATGCGTTGGGCCTGTTTATGCATGATGCCGAGGAAACGGTTGCGCGCCTCCTCGTCCTCGCCGCTCGCCCGCAAAGTGTCGATGAAACCGATCAGGGTGGCCAGCGGGGTGCGCAGCTCATGGCTGGCATTGGCGACGAAATCGGCGCGCATCTCCTCGGTCTTGCGATGCACGGTCAGATCGACGATCGACACGATCAGGCGGGCGGCTCCGGCCGCCTCCCCGCCGTTCTCCCCACTCGTCTCTGGGGGCAGCGGCTCGCACCGGCCCAGCAGGTTGCGCTGGACCCGGCCGGGCAGCACGAATTCGGCCTCCCGGCTGGTCCCGGTTTCCATGGTGGCCTGCACGGCGGCCAGGAAGTCCGGATCGCGCAGCACCGATTCGACGGATCGTCCGGCAAGCTCCGGGCCGAACAGGTCGCGGGCCTGGCGGTTCGAATCGACGATCGCCAGGTTCTGGTTCAGCAGGAGCACCGGGTTCGGCAGGCTGTCCAGCACCTGCTCGCTGCGCTCCAGCAGCCGGCTCAGTTCCTCGCTGCGCTGGTTCCACGCGCGCCGTACCCGAGCGACGGCCGGTCCCAGCCCGCTGGCCGTGGCGGCCGGTCCCCCCAGCGCGCCCGGGGTCGATGGCGCGGCCTGACCGGTGCGCGCCAGGCGTTCGACATAGGTCAGGCTCGACAGCAGATTGCGCAGGTGAACCCGCACCAGCACCATGAGGCCGGCGGCGGTGGCGATTATGGCCAGGATAGCCTGGCCCGGCGTCAGAATCCCGAGCGCGGCCAGCACGACGAAGACCAGAGCCGCGGGCGCCGTCGCCAGGGCCGTTGTCGCCAGCAGGTTGGCGGCGGGAACCCGCACCGTCATCGGGCCATCATCAGACCGGCCCGGGAGCCTGAAGCCGAGGCATCAGAGGCCCAGGCGCGGCTGGCCCTGTGCGATGGCGTCATGGGCGGCGAAGGCCGCCATTTCGACCAGCTGGCCGGCCGAGGCGCCCATCGGGGCGATCTGCACCGGCTTGGACAGGCCCAGCAGCAGCGGGCCGATGACCGTGCCGCCGCCCAGCTTCTGCAGCAGGGTCGCCGAGATATTGGCGCTGTGCAGCGCGGGCATGACCAGCACATTGGCCGGGCCCGACAGTTTGCAGAAGGGATAGAGCTGCTGCATCAGTTCGTGATCCAGGGCGACATCGGCCTGCATCTCGCCATCGATCTCGAAATCCGGGTTGCGGCTGCGCAGCATGGCGACGCCGTCGCGCACGCGCTGCGCCGTCTCGAGCATCGGATTGCCGAAATTCGAGAAGGACAGCATGGCGACCCGCGGCTCATGGCCGAACTGGCGCGCCTTGGCCGCCGTCTGTATCGCGATATCCGCCAGCTCGACCGAGGTCGGCCGTTCATGGACCGAGGTATCGGCAATGAAGATGGTGCGCCCGCGCGCGATCACGATCATCACGCCGAAGACCCGCTCGCCCGGATTGGGGGCGAGCACCCGGCGGACCTCCTCATGGGCGACCGAGAAGCTGCGCGTGACGCCGGTCACCATGGCATCGGCGTCGCCGGTCGCCACCATGCAGGCGCCGAAGACATTGCGGTCCTGGTTCACCATGCGCTGGCAGTCGCGGTACAGGAAGCCCTTGCGCTGCAGACGCTCGTAGACGAGGTCGGTATAGCGATGATTGTCCGAGGACAGACGCGCGTTGTGGATTTCCAGCCCTTCGCCCCGGTTCAGGCCGATGCTTTTCATCGTCTCGTGGATGAGGTTTTCCCGGCCGATCAGGATGGGTTCGCCGTAGCCCGCGTTGCGATAGGCGACGGCGGCGCGGATCACCCGCTCCTCCTCGCCCTCGGCGAAGACCACGCGTTTGGGCTCGCTGCGCACCCGCTCGAGGATCAGCTGCAGCTGGTCGGCGGTGGGGTCGAGCCGCGCGCTCAGGGCCTGGCGATAGGCCCCCAGATCCATGATCGGCTTGCGCGCGACCCCCGAATCCATCGCCGCCTTGGCGACGGCCGGCGGGACCGCCTCGATCAGGCGCGGATCGAAGGGCGAGGGGATGATGTATTCGGGGCCGTAGCGCAGGCGCCGCCCGCTATAGGCCGCGTCGACCTCGTCCGGCACGTCCTCGCGCGCCAGGGCGGCCAGGGCATGGGCCGCGGCGATCTTCATCTCTTCGTTGATGGTCGAGGCGCGCACGTCCAGCGCGCCGCGGAAGATATAGGGAAAGCCCAACACGTTGTTGACCTGGTTGGGATAGTCCGAGCGGCCGGTCGCGATGATCGCATCGTCGCGCACCTCCCGGACCGCCTCGGGCCGGATCTCCGGATCCGGATTGGCCATGGCGAAGATGATCGGCCGCGCCGCCATGGAGGCGACCATCTGCTTGGACACCGAATCCTTGGCCGCCAGACCGAAGAAGACATCGGCGCCTTCCATCGCGTCTTCCAGGCTGCGCGCCTTGGTCCTCACCGCATGGGCCGATTTCCACTGATTCATGTGGTCCTCGCGGCCCTGATAGATGACCCCCTGGCGATCGACCACGGTGACATTCTCATGGGGCATGCCCATGGATTTCAGCAGCGAGATGCAGGCCAGCGAGGCCGCACCGGCGCCCAGGGTCACCAGCTTGGTCTCGCTGATGTCGCGGTCGGTCAGGTGCAGGGCGTTGATCAGCCCGGCGGCGGCGATGATCGCGGTGCCGTGCTGGTCGTCGTGAAAGACCGGAATGTCCATCACCTCGCGCAGCCGCTGCTCGATGATGAAACATTCGGGCGCGGCGATATCCTCGAGATTGATGCCGCCGAAGGTCGCGCCCAGAAAGCGCACGCAGTTGATGAACTCGTCGGCGTCGCGGGTATCGACCTCGAGGTCGATGCCGTCGACATCGGCGAAGCGCTTGAACAGGACCGCTTTGCCTTCCATCACCGGCTTGGAGGCCAGCGCGCCGAGATCGCCAAGGCCGAGCACCGCGGTGCCGTTCGAGATCACGGCCACCAGGTTGCCCTTGGCGGTGTAGTCGTAGGCGGTCGCCGGGTCCTCGGCGATGCGCAGGCAGGGCGAGGCGACCCCCGGCGAATAGGCCAGGGACAAGTCGCGCTGGGTGACCAGCGGCTTGGTCGGGCTGATTTCGATCTTCCCCGGCTTGCCGCTGGAATGGAAGAGCAGCGCCTCTTCCTCCAATCTGCGATTCGCGCTTTCGTCCGCCATTCTTGGCCTCTCTCGGTGACGCGCCCGGCCGACGAAACATCGGCGGCGCCAGCCCCCAGTCTATCGACCGTCCATGACGGCTCCAAGGCGCTCGCTCGCAGGCTAGCTCCCGCCCCCGGATCGCGGCGTGCCGCGTGGCGCGGACCGGGCGCGGCGTGTTAGAGTTTCAGCCTCTGGCTCCCACCCCCGCGACGGGTCCCGAACCCTGCCTCCAGACCAAGCCGCAGCTATGCCCCAGGCGGACAGCGCCCCCAAACCCGATTCCGACGGCGAGGCCGCACCGGCCGAGTCCGAATCCGGTTCCGACTCGCGCGTGACCCCCCAGGCCACGCCCATGATCGCGCAGTTCACCGAGATCAAGCGGTCCTATCCCGATTGCCTGCTGTTCTATCGGATGGGCGATTTCTACGAGTTGTTCTTCGACGATGCCGTGGCCGCCGCCGGGGCGCTCGACATCACCCTGACCAAGCGCGGCAAGCATGCGGGCGAGGACATCCCCATGTGCGGCGTGCCGGTCCATGCCGCCGATGCCTATCTCTCGCGCCTCATCCGCAAGGGTTTCCGCGTCGCGGTCTGCGAACAGATCGAGGACCCGGTCGAGGCCAAGAAGCGCGGCGGCGGCAAGACCCTGGTCAAGCGCGACGTGGTGCGGGTCGTCACCCCCGGCACCCTGACCGAGGACACCCTGCTCGACGCCCGCGCCCATAACTATCTGGCCGCCCTGGCCGATGCCCAGGGCACGCTCGGCCTGGCCTGGCTCGACATGTCGACGGGCGATTTCCAGGTCCAGGAGGTTCGGCCCGAGGGCCTGGCCGCCGCTCTCGCGCGGCTCGATCCGGGCGAGCTGCTGCTGCCCGACCGCTTGCTCGAACGGCCCGAACTCTTCGAGCTGTTCGGCGATTGGCGCGAGCGGCTGACCCCGTTGCCCGGCAGCCGATTCGACAGCGTGACGGGCGGAAGGCGGCTGGAGGCGGTCTACGGCGTCGCGGCGATCGACGCCTTCGGCGCCTTCGGGCGGGCCGAGATCGCGGCGGCCGGCGCGCTCGTCGATTATGTCGAGCTGACCCAGAAGGGCCGCCTGCCCCGCCTCGGCCATCCGCGCCGCCTGGCCGAAGGCGCGGTGATGGAGATCGACGCGGCGACCCGGCGCAATCTCGAATTGGCGCGGACGCTTTCGGGCCAGCGCAAGGGCAGCCTGCTGGCGACCATCGACCGCACCGTGACCGGCCCCGGCGCGCGCCTGCTCGCCGCCCATCTCTCGGCGCCCCTGACCGATCCCGAGGCGATCGGCGGCCGCCTCGACATGGTCGGCTTCTTCTTCGAC
>JAQCGR010000239.1 GCA_027619995.1 Pseudomonadota bacterium
CGGCGGCCCTGCGCGCGCGGCCCATTGATGCTTTTTTCACCGTTGCGGTGCCGATGGCGCGGCGCGGCTTCCTCACCGCGGCGGTGCTGGGTTTTGCCCATACCCTGGGGGAATTCGGCGTCGTTCTGATGGTCGGCGGCAATATTCCGGGCGAGACGCGGGTTGTTTCCATTGCGGTCTTCGAGCATGTCGAGACCCTGGACTACGCCGCCGCCCACACGCTGTCGGCCGGGCTGCTGATCTTCTGCTTCGTCACCCTGGTCTCGGTCTATGCCCTTAACCGGCGCTTCCCCGTCCATGCCGGCTGAACTTCGCCCTCGTCTGGAGGCGGATGTCGCGCTTGAGCGCGGCGCGTTTCGCCTGGGGGCCAAGCTGGCTCTCGGCCTGGGCGGGGTCACGGCGATCTTCGGCCCCTCGGGCTGCGGCAAATCGACCTTGCTGCGCGTCCTGGCCGGGCTGGAGCCGGGGGCGGTGGGCCGCATCGCCTTCGACGGTGCGACCTGGCTGGACGACGGGATTTTCGCGCCGCCGCGACGGCGTGGGGTGGGGCTGGTGTTCCAGGACGCGCGGCTGTTCCCCCATCTTTCGGTGCGCGGCAACCTGCTCTACGGCCATCGCCGGACGCCGACGGCGGAGCGCCTGTTCGCGCCCGAGACAGTGATCCGGCTGATGGATCTGGCGCCGCTGCTGGATAGGCCGGTGGCCGCGCTGTCGGGCGGCGAGCGCCAGCGTCTGGCCATCGCCCGCGCCGTCCTTGCCAGTCCGCGTTTGCTGCTGATGGACGAGCCGCTGGCCTCGCTCGACCAGGGCCGGAAGGAGGATATCCTGCCCTTCGTCGAGCGGCTGGCGGGCGATCTGGCCATCCCCATCCTCTATGTCAGCCACGAGATCGACGAGGTCGTGCGCCTGGCCACCGATCTCGTGCTGATGGCCGAGGGCCAGGTGGTGGCGAGCGGGCCGATCGAGCAGGTCTCCAACCGCTTCGACCTGCGCAGCTATGCCGGGCGGCTCGATGCCGGCTCGATCATCCGGATGCGCGTGGCCGGGCATGACGCGGCCGCCGGCATCACCCGCTTCGCCTTCCCGGGCGGCGAGATGATCGGCCCGCGCATCGATTTGGCCGAAGGATCGGCGGTCAACCTGCGCATCCGCTCGCGCGACGTCGCCATCGCGCTCGATCCGCCGGGGCGGACCAGCATCCTCAACGTCCTGCCCGGCACGGTGGTCGAAATCGCGCCGGAGGAGGGACCGCAGGCGCCCCAGTCCCATGTCCTGCTGGATGTCGGCGCGCCGCTCTGGGCTCGCATCATGCGCAAGTCGGTCGAGGATCTGGGCCTCGCGCCGGGCAGCCCGGTCTACGCCCTTATCAAGGCTGTCGCCGTCGACCGCCGCAGTCTCGGTCGACCGACCGATATGGATATCTCGCTGGGGAAGCGGGAGTAGGGGCGAAAGGCTCGGATATCCGGGTGTTCCTCACCCTGAGCCTGTCGAAGGGGGAGGATTGCGCGGTGCCGCAATGTGCCACGGCCGTTATACTTCGACAGGCTCAGCATGAGGGCAACGCGAGCGAAGCCGCGACCGGCGTCAAATCTCGATCAATTGATCCGGCAGTTCGTTTTCGTCGTCGGGCGCGCGGGGCAGATGGGTTGCCAGGATCGCGGCGCAGGCTTCGACGGCCTTGGTCATGCCCTCGGCGGTGCGACCGGCTTTCACCGCCGCGACGAATTCGGCGACCACCTTCTCCCAGGCCTCGTTCGACCCGAGATGCTCTTGGACGCCGTCATCGGCGATGATTTCGACATAGCGTTCGGCAAGGGAGACGAAGAGCATCACGCCGGTGCGGCCCTTGGTTCGGTGCAGGCCCAGGTCCAGGAAGAGCAGGCGGGCATGGCGCTGCGCCCGGCGACGGCGCAAGGCCAGCGGCACGAAGCGGGCGCGCAGCGCCGGCAGGCGGAAGAGCGGGGCGAGGACGATGAAAACCCCGCTCTGCCCGGCAAAGAGCTGGACCGGGTCTCGGACAAGCAGCGCCGCGATACCGGACAGGAAGAAGGTCAGCGCCGCCGCGGCCAAGGTCGAGGGAAAGACGTAGTCATCGCTCTCTCGCGCCAGGACGGTGACGAATTCGGCGCTCGTACGCCCTTCGGCCGCTTCCACGGCAGCGCGCAAGGTATCGCGGTCGTTTTTGTTCAGATCAGCCATCGCTACCATCTGCCCGAGGCGCCACCGCCGCCGAAGCTGCCGCCGCCGCCCGAGAAGCCGCCCCCGCTGGAGCCGCCGGAGAAACCACCGCTGCTCGAATGCCATGAACCGCCGGTGCCGGTCCCGCCGCCGCGTCGGCCAGCGAAGAACATGAAGAAGATGAAAATCGCGAAAAATATCAGGACCGGGAGGACAGCCCAATCGGGCCGCTCGCCGGGCTCATCCGATACCTGATCGGAGTCCGCGATCTCGGCTGGGAGTTCGCCATCGTTCAAGAGGGCCAGGATCGCGGCGACGCCGTCGCTGATGCCCTTCTCGAAATCCCCCGCCTTGAAGGCTGGAACGATGACGTTTTCGATGATCAGCTTGGAATTGGCGTCGGTCAGAGTGCCTTCGAGGCCGTAACCGACCTCGATGCGAATCTTGCGGTCGTCGCGCGAGACGATCAGCAGGGCGCCGTTATTCTTATCGGCCTGACCGATGCCCCAATGGCGGCCAAGCTGGAAGCCGTAATCGGCGATATCGTAGCCGCCCAGATCGGGCAGCGTGACGACGACGATCTGATCGGTCGTCGCCTCCTCGAAGGCCGCGAGTCGCGAGGTCAGATCGGCCTCGCCCGAGGCGCTCAACAGGCCGGCATCGTCGACCACCCGCCCGGTCAGCTCCGGGAAGCTCTGGGCCAGGGCAGGTCCGGCGGCAATCAGCCAGAGCAGGAACAGGAGCCGCGGGGCCCGACGGACCATAGGACGGGCCATGCGAAGGATCGCGGTGGACACCGGCCGCTTCCCGATCAGTCGCTGCTCTTACCGAAATCCACCTTGGGCACGGCGGTCTCTTCCTCGGAGATGGTGAAGGTCTGCATCGGTTCGGCTGTGCCGTAGAGGATCATCTTCCAGATGCGGCCCGGGAAGGTCTTGAGTTCGGTGTTGTAGAGGCGGACCGCTTCGATGTAGTCGCGCCGGGCGACGGAGATGCGGTTCTCGGTGCCCTCGATTTGGGACTGCAGGGCCAGGAAGTTCTGGCTCGTCTGGATCTGGGGATAGGCCTCGACCGTGACCAGCAGGCGCGAAAGGGCGCCGCCGAGCTGGCCCTGCAACTGCTCGAACTGCTGGAAGGCGCCGGGATTGGTCAGGATATCGTCGGGCAGTTGTATCTGATTGACCTTGGCCCGGGCCTCGACCACGTCATTGAGCGTGCCGCGTTCGAAATCCGCCGCGCCCTGGACGGTGGCGACCAGGTTAGGAATGAGATCGGTGCGCCGCTTGTATTGGTTCAGGACCTGGGACCAGGCCGCGGCGGCCTGTTCTTCATAGGTCGGGATCGCGTTGATCCCGCAACTCGTCAAGCCCAGCAGGAGGGCGGCAAGAAGCCCCAGTCTCGTCGCGATGCGCATGGTCGATACTCCCGCCTGCGGCTTATTCAGGAGGGCATTCTATCAGTAGCTGCGCGGCATTCCCAAATCATGCTGGGCGATGAAATTGAGGATCATTTCCTCGCTGATCGGGGCGAAGCGGAAGAGGCGCGCGTCGCGCCACAACCGCTCGACATGCATTTCCTTGGCATAACCCATGCCGCCCATGCTCTGCATGGCGCGCTCGGTGGTCTTCGACAATGCCTGGGCGGCGATCAGCTTGGCGGTGTTGGCTTCGCTGCCATAGGGCAGGCCCTGGTCGTGCAGCCAGGCGGCCTTCAGGTTCATCAGGCGGGCGGACTGCGTTTCGGCATGGCATTGGGCCAAGGGAAACTGAAGGCCCTGATAGCTGCCGACGGGCGCGCCGCGGAAAACCTTGCGCTCCGAGGTGTATTCGACGGCGAGACGCGATGCCAGGCGCGCTGCGCCGACGCAGCCCGCCACGGTCATGATGCGCTCGGTGTTCAGGACCTCAAGCAATTGGGGCCAGCCGCCATCGACCGTGCCGACGACCTCGTCCGGTTCGACCCGGACATCGTCGAAAAAGACATTGCTGGACGAGAGGGTGTTGGTGCCCAGCTTGGCAATCGCCTGATGAGTCAGACCCTCGCGCCCGACATCGACCATGAACAGGGTCATGCCCTGGGTCTTGCGCTCGACCTCTTCGACCTTTTTGGTGCGGGCGATCACCAGCATCTTCTGGGCATCGGGGACGCCGGTGATCCAGATCTTGCGGCCGTTAAGGCGCCAGCCGTTGCCGTCCGCGCGGGCGAAGGAGCGAACCTCGAGGGCGTTGGAGCCCGAGTCGGGTTCGGTCAGGGCCATGCAGAAATTGATCTTGCCGGAGACCAGACCCGGCAACAGATCGCGCTTCATCGCCTCGGTGCCGAACTTGGAGATAGCGACTCCGCCGAAGATCGGGTTCAGCATGAATATCTGGGCCAGGGTCGCGCCCGCGCCGCCGGCGCAGAGCTCCTCGACCGCCAGGGCCAGTTCGATCATGCCGAGGCCGGAGCCGCCATGTTCCTCCGCCAAGGCCACGCCGCAGAGGCCGGCATCGCAGATCGCCTGCCACATCTCGCGTGGGAAGGCCTTCCTCTCGTCATGGTCGCGCCAATAGTCGAGGCCGAATTGCTCGCCGATTCGCCGGGCCGTCTCGACCATCATTTCCTGTTCAGTGGAAAGCGCGAATTCCATGGCGTCAGGCTCCTGGAAAAGGGGACGGCTGCAACCCTCGGGAGAAGGAGTTGTGGTAAATGCCGCGATTCTGCGCGATCATGAATCGCGGGTATGGAGGCTTGGACATGATGGGCACGACGTTCGATTTCGCCATCGACCTGATGCATGGCGGTTTCGCGAGTTCCGTCGCGCTCGTGTTGTTCGTGGACGCGGCCATGCGCCGGGTGCTCATGGCTGTCGGTCTCGCCTGCGTCGTGGTCGGCATCCTCGTCATCTCGCTTCTAGGGCCTGTCCGGACCAGCTTCCTGCTGGTGATCCTGTATTTCTACCACGGCCATTTTCGGGAAGAGCGGGCCCAAAACCGGCGGGCCGAGACGATCGGCGCCGCCGTTTCGGATGTGCTCCCGGATTCGCCTCCGGACTCGACTGGGGCTAAACCCCGCGGTTCATGCCGCCGTCGACCAGGATGCTCTGACCGGTGATATAGCCCGCGGCGTTGGAGAGCAGGAAGCTCGCAGTCTCGCCGACCTCTTCGAGCGTGCCGGAACGGCCGAGCGGCACCCGCTGGCGGATTTCGTCGCTCAACGGATAGTTCTCGATGAAGCCCGGCAGGATGCAGTTCATCCGAATACCCGCGCGGGCGTATTTGTCGGCATACATCTTGGTGAA
>JAQCGR010000240.1 GCA_027619995.1 Pseudomonadota bacterium
GGCGGCAATGGCCAAGGAGGAAGCAATGCACTAACATTCTAACCGGACCACCTAATGGGGGCCGATCACCTCGAAAAGTTCAAGGAATGGGACGACTCGAACGGCGAGTACATCTCCTACGGCTCCGATGCCGAGCAATGGCTCGCCGTCAAACAGGGCAAGGTCGACGGCATCATCCACGGCACGGTTTCGATCGCCGAATTCATGAAGACGCCCCAGGGCGCGGATCTCAAGATCTGCTGCGTGACGCCGTTCCCGCAGGATTGGACCGGCATCATGGTCAAGCGCGACGAATACGGTCTGATCAACTGGATCAACCTGTTCATCTGGCATGAGTGGAAGACCGGCAAGATCGACGAGCATTATCGCAAGTGGTGGGGCTTCCCGGCGCCGTCGATGTCCTGGCCCGGCGTTTCCAGCTACTGACCGCCTGACCTGACCTCCAACCGGACAGTGCGGGGTGCGGGCCTGAAAGGGTCCGCGCCCCGCCATTCCCGCGATGATCGATTACACATTCCAATGGCGCGTCGTCTGGCGCGTCTGGCCGGAACTCGCCAAGGGCGCCGTCGTCACCCTCGAGATCACGGTCCTGTCCATGCTGATCGGCCTGGCTTTCGCCCTGGTCTTCGCCGTGGTGCGGCGCTCGCGCATCCCCGTGCTGTCGCAATTCGTCCATGGTTGGGTCGAACTCGCGCGCAATACGCCCGCCCTGCTGCAGATCTACATGGCCTATTTTGGCCTGGGCGCCTTCGGCATCCATATCGGCGCTTATACAGCTGTCCTGGGCGCGATCGCCTTCAACAATGCCGGCTACCTGACTGAAATCCTGCGCGGCGGGCTCGAATCGATCAGCCGCCAGCAGCGCATGGCCGCCCTGTCGCTCGGCATGAATCGCTTCCAGGCCTATCGCTACATCATCTTTCCCCAGGTCATGCGGATCGTCTTCCTGCCGGTGATGAACCAGACGATCTGGGCCATGCTCGGAACCTCGCTTGGCATGATCATCGGGCTGCAGGAGCTGACCGGCGCGACGGCCTTCCAGCAATCGCTGACCTTCCGGCCCTTCGAATTCTATTTCGTCGCGGCGGTCGCCTATTACGTGATCGCCAAGACCATCATCCTCGCGTCGCGGCTCGCCGCCGCGCGATTGTTCCGCGGCTAGGAGGCGAAGCGATGGGCAGCACAGCCGTACCGCTCTATTCCTCGGGCTTCTCCTGGGGCGATTTCGAACTGATGCTGCAAGGCGCCGGTATCACCCTAGTGCTGACCCTGCTCTCGGGCGCGGCCGGCACGGCTCTCGGAATCGTCGTCGGCTGGGCCCGCACCCTGGACCGCTGGTACATCACCTATCCGCTGGTCGGCTATATCGACGTGATCCGCTCGGTGCCGCTGATCATCCAGTTCATCCTGTTCAACAGCGTCTTCGCCATCCTGGGCTTCCGGATCAGCCCCTTCTGGTCTGGCATGTTCACCTTGAGCCTCTATATCGGCGGCTATGTCGCCGAGGTCGTGAAGGCGGGCATCGATTCGGTGCCGCGCAACACCCGCCGCGCCGCCCGCGGATTGGGCATGAGCTATTTTCAGGACCTGCGCTACGTGACCTTGCCGATCGGCGTGAAAGCGGTCTTCCCGGCCTGGATCGGCCTCATGCTCGGGCTGATGAAAGACACCTCCCTCATCGCGGTGCTGGGCGCCACGCCACCAGAACTGCTGCGCGCCTCGCAGATCATCATCAACCGCATCCAGGAGCCGCTGCTCATCCTGCTCGGCGCCGGGGTGTTCTATTTCGTCATGTGTGCCGTGATCTCTCGCTTCGGCGGCCGGGTCGAAGCGCGCTGGGCCATCGAGCGAGGAGTCTTGAGATGATCGAAATTCAGGACGTCCGCAAATCCTTCGACACGCTCGAGGTCCTGCGCGGTATCGACCTGACGGTCGAGAAGGGCGAGGTCGTCTGCATCATCGGCGCCAGCGGCTCGGGAAAATCGACCTTGCTGCTGTGCATCAACGGGCTGGAGCCGATCCAGTCCGGGCGGATCACGGTCGACGGCACCGATGTTCATGCACGCGGCACCGATATCAACCGCCTGCGCCAGCGCATCGGCATCGTCTTCCAGCAGTTCAACGTCTTCCCTCACTTAACCGTGCTGGAGAATGTCGCCCTCGCCCCCCGCATCGTGCTCGGCAATAGCCGGGCCGAGGCAGTGGACAAGGCGAAAACCCAAATCGCCCATGTCGATCTGACCGACAAGCTCGACGCCTATCCCGCACAATTGTCCGGCGGGCAGCAGCAGCGCCTGGCCATCGCCCGCGCCCTGGCGATGGGTCCTAGCTACATGCTCTTCGACGAGATCACCTCGGCCCTCGATCCGGAATTGGTCGGCGAGGTCCTCGACGCGCTGCGCATGTTGCGCGGCGAGGGCATGACGATGGTCGCCGTCACCCATGAAATTCCCTTCGCGCGTGAGGTGGCCAACCGCATCGTCTTCATCGACGAGGGCCGCATCTGCGAAATGGGCCCGCCCGCCCAGGTCATCGACGACCCCCAGGAAGAACGAACCCGCCAGTTCCTCAGCAAGGTCCTGTGACGGCCGTGCCGCATCCCGAGCCGACCCCTTCGCCCCGAACCAGCCCCAGCCGGAGACAATTCTGATGGCCGAGTACGACGTTCTGTTCGAGCCGTTGACGATCCGCAATCTCACGATCCGCAACCGGGTCATGAGCACGAGCCACGCGCCGGCCTATGCCGAGGACGCGATGCCGGACGAGCGCTACCAGCTCTATCACGCCGAAAAGGCCAAGGGCGGCATCGGCCTGACCATGTTCGGCGGCAGTTCCACAGTCTCGCCCGATTGCCCCGCGACCTTCGGCCAGCTCGACGCCTCGACCGACCGCATCGTCCCGCATTTCCAGAAATTCGCCGACCGGGTGCACGAGCACGGCGCGGCCCTGATGTGCCAGATCACCCATATGGGCCGGCGCACGCGCTGGGATTCGGGCAACTGGCTGGCGCCCGTCTCGCCCTCCCCGATCCGCGAGCCCGAGCATCGCTCCTTCCCCAAGGTGATGGAGGACTGGGACTTCAAGCGAATCATCGGCGATTACGCCAGCGCCGCCTTGCGCTGCAAGGAAGGCGGGCTCGACGGGGTTGAGATTTCCTATTCGGGCGGCCATCTGGTCGAGCAGTTCCTCTCCCCCGCCTTCAACAACCGGGACGACCAATACGGCGGCAGCCTCGAAAACCGCATGCGCTTCAGCCTCGAGATCATCGAAGAGGTGCGGAAACGGATCGGCCCTGATTTCATCCTCAGCATTCGCCTCGTCGCGGACGAGTTGCTCAAGGGCGGCCTGAGCCACGAAGACCTGCTTGAGGTCGCCAAGCGCCTCGCCGCGACCGGCAAGATCGACGTGCTCAACATCATGCCCGGCCAGCCCCACGATTACCGTTCGCTCTCGATCACCATGCCGAACATGGCCTATCCGGTTGCGCCCTATCTCTATCTTGCCAGCGCGATCAAGGCAGAGGTCGATATTCCGATCTTCCACGCGACCCGGGTGACGGATGTCGCCACGGCGGCACGGGCGATCGCCGACGGCCATGCCGACATGATCGCCATGACCCGCGCCCATATCGCCGACCCCCATATCGTCAACAAGCTGCGCGAAGGCCGGGTCGACGACATTCGCCAATGCGTCGGCGCCAACTATTGCATCGACCGGATCTATGTCGCGGGCGAGGCTCTGTGCATCCAGAATCCCACGACCGGGCGCGAGCGCACCCTGTCGCACACGATCGCGCGGGCGGCGAAGCGCAAGAAAGTCGTGATCGCCGGCGCCGGCGTCGCCGGGCTCGAGGCTGCCCGGGTGGCCGCCCTGCGCGGCCATGAGGTCGTGCTCTTCGAGGGCGAACAACAGACCGGCGGCCAGGTCAATATCGCCGCGAAGGCGACCTGGCGCGAGGCACTGTCGGGCATCGTGCGATGGCTCGACGGCCAAGTCCGAAAGGTCGATATCGATCTGCGCGTCGGCACGACCGCGACGGCCGATGCCGTCCGCGCGGAGAATCCGGACTTCGTGGTGGTTGCCACCGGCGGGACGGCCAACAAGGGCAAGTTCGAGGGCACCGAACACGCGGTCACTTCCTGGCAGATCCTGCAAGGCGAGGTCGAGCCGGGCGAATCCATCCTGCTGTTCGACGATCACGGCGACCCCCGCGGCCCGTCCACGGCCGAGTTCCTGGCCAAGCGCGGCAGCAAGGTCGAGGTCGCCACGCCCGAGCGCTATCTCGGCGTCGAGTTCGGCGCGACCAACTGGCCCGTCCATATGCGCGAGCTTTACTCGATGGGCGTGCTGATGACGCCGGACCTGCGCCTCATGCAGGTCTATCCCGAGGGCAACCGCCTCGTCGCCGTGCTGCGAAACGAATACACCCACGAGGAGGAAGAGCGCGTGATCGACCAGGTCGTGGCCGAGCACGGCACCCTGCCCCGCGACGATCTCTACTTCGCGCTGCGGCCGCACTCAGCCAATCTGGGCGAGTTGGACATGACCGCCTTCGTCGAGGGCAGACCCCAGGCCCTGGTCAACAATCCTAGTGGCGCGTTCCAGCTCTTCCGCGTCGGCGACGCGGTGGCCTGCCGCAACATCCACGCCGCGATCTACGAATCCCTGCGCCTCTGCCGGGCGATATGACGCGCCAAATATGTGATGCGCTTAATATAGGTTAAGGCGGATATCCGCCATCTCCCTATCCTGCCGTCAATCGCCGCGAATCGATGGGTGCCCGCTCGGCTCCGACTCGCCGTGGCGCCGTGGAATGGAAATGGAGACGTCCGATGAAAGCACTTGTACGCAACACGGCGGCCGCCCTGGCGCTCGCCCTCGCCTTCGGCGTCCAGGCGCAAGCGGCTGAGACCGAGACGGTCATCATGGTCGACGCGCCGGACATTCATAGGATCGCGCGGGACATGGAAGGTTTCCGCACCTCCGACGTGGTCGGCATGAAGGTATACAGCAACAAGGGCGAGCGGATCGGCGAAGTGGAAGACTTCGTGCTCGACCGCAACGGGCATTTCTACGCCGTGATCGACGTCAACGACGGGCCCCTATTCGGCCTGCTCGATCTCGGCAAGGACGACACAGTGGTCGTCCCCTGGGATCAGCTTCGCGTGTCTTCCGTCCAAAAAAAGTAGAGCCCGAACGCCGCCGCACGACCGTGCGGATCGGCAACGGAGCCTGTTCATCTCAATATCAAGGAGTTCGTCATGCGTAGTCCTCTTCTGAAGGCAGCTTTTCTGACCTCTGTCCTGGCCCTTGCCGCCTGTGGCAACACAACCGCTGAGCGCGGCCTCTCCGGCGCCGGAATCGGCGCGGCGGGCGGTGCAGTCGGCGGCGCCCTGGTCGGCTCCCCGGCCGCTGGCGCTGCCATCGGCGGCGCGGTCGGC
>JAQCGR010000241.1 GCA_027619995.1 Pseudomonadota bacterium
TCGCCGACCTGGCGGTGCAGGTCGATGGCGCGGCGCGCCGGCGGCTGGGCCGCAGCCTGTCGATCCGCGAAGTCGATGCCGGGTCCTGCAACGGCTGCGAACTGGAGATCCATGCGCTCAACAACGCCTATTACGATCTCGAACGCTACGGCATCCGCTTCGTCGCCTCGCCCCGCCATGCCGATGTCCTGCTGGTGACGGGACCGGTGACGAAGAATATGCGCGAAGCGCTGGAGCGGACCCATAACGCGATGCCCGCCCCGAAATGGGTGGTGGCGGCGGGCGATTGTGCGATCGACGGCGGCTGTTTCGCGGGCAGCTATGCGGTCGAGGGCGGGGTTGCCTCGGTGCTGCCGGTCGATCTGCGGATTCCGGGCTGCCCGCCGACGCCGCTGGCGCTTCTTCAGGGCCTTCTCACCCTGCTTGACGCGGCGGATGCCAAGCGCGTCTGACGCATCGGACTCGTTGGCCACCGGCCGGTTCGAGCGTATCGTCGGCAGGTTTTGGACAAGGCGAAACTTGGGGAGGCCGGCATGGGCATAGGGTCGAATCTGCCGCTGATCGACGGACAGCGGCTATGGGACAGCCTGATGGAAAGCGGCCGGATCGGCCCAGGCAAGGCGGGCGGGCTGCGCCGCGTCGCGCTCAGCGACGCCGATGGCGAGATGCGCGACCTCTACGGCCGCTGGTGCGAGGAGGCCGGGCTGTCCGTCACCGTCGATGCCATGGGCAGCATGTTCGCCCGGCGGGCGGGACGCGAGGACGATCTTCCGCCCGTGCTGATCGGCAGCCATCTCGATACCCAGGTCGCCGGCGGCAAATACGACGGCATCCTGGGGGTGCTGGGCGGGCTCGAGATCCTGCGCACCCTCAACGACCGGGGCATCGAGACGCGCCGCCCGATCGAGGTCGTCAACTGGACCAACGAGGAGGGTGCCCGCTTCAACCCGCCCATGGTCGCCTCGGGCGTCTTCGCCGGGGTGTTCGAGCGGGACTGGGCGCTGGCCCGCGAGGACGACGACGGCGCGGTCTTCGGCGAGGAGCTGAAGCGCCTGGGCTATGCCGGGGAGGCGCCGGTCGGCGGCCGCGAGGTCGATTGCTATTTCGAGCTGCATATCGAGCAGGACGACGCGCTGGAGCGGCTGGGCATCCCGCTGGGCATCGTCACCGGGGGCTACGCCGCGCGCGGCTTCAACATCCGTTTCGAGGGCGAGACCGCCCATACCGGCCCGACGCCGATGGCCAAGCGGCGCAACGCCCTGGCCGCGGCGGCCCGGGTCCTGGCGGCGGTCGACGATATCGGCTGGAAATACGCCCCCGAGGGCAAGGCGACGGCGGCGCGCTGCATCGCCTGGCCCAACCGCCTGGGCATCCTGTCGGAATGGGCCGAGATCATCATCGATTTCCGCCATCCCGATCCGGCGGTGACGGCGAAGATGGTGGAGGAGGGCATGGCGGCGCTCGAGGCGGCGGCCGAAAAGACGCGGGTCGATTACGAGATCATCCAGCGCTGGTCCTTCGGCGACGAGAATTTCAGCGAGGACCTGATTGGCCTGGTGCGCGGTGCGGCCACGGCCCTGGACGTGCCGACCCACGACATGTTCAGCCAGGCGGGCCACGACGCCTATTACATGAGCCGGATCACGCCGACCTGTCTGCTCTTTTCACCCTGCCGCGACGGCATCACCCATAACGAGGCGGAGGAGATCGAGCTGGCCTATACCGAGCCCTCGGTCAATGTCCTGCTCCACGCCGTCCTCGCCCGCGCGGATAGGTAGGAGGCAACCCCGTTTGCACCGAGCCGTTACAGGCCAGCGGCGCGCTCGCGTTCCATCAGGATGCGGTCGAACTCCTCAAGGCGGGCCGCGACCCGGCCGTAGAGACTATCGGGCGGGAAGACGCCTTTGGCGTCGGGCTCGCCCGCCTCGAGTCCCATGAAGAGGGGGAAGGCGTCCTCGATCCGGCGGATGCTCCAGATATGGAACTTACCCGCGGCCACGGCCTCGGCGACATCGTCATGCAGGACGAGGTTCTCCTCGTTCGAGGCCGGGACGACGATGCCCTGGTCGACGGTCAATCCGCCGGCCTCCCGACAGACGCGGAAAAAGCCCTCGATCTTGTGATGGGCGCCGCCGATCGCCTGAGCGTCGCCGCGCTGGTTGACCGAGCCGGTGATCGCCAGGCCCTGGCGGATTGGCGCGTCGGCGAGATCCGACAGGATGGCGAGCAGTTCGGCGAGTGAGGCGCTGTCGCCCTCGACCCCGCCATAGCTCTGTTCGAAGGTGATCGAAACATCGAAGGAGAGCGGATGGCGTCGGGCAAAGTGGCCGGCCAGGAAACCCTGGATGACCATGGCGCCCTTCTGCTGGATCGGCCCGCCCATGGCGACGTCGCGTTCGATATTGATGACCCCGCGCCGCCCGACCGAGGCGCGGGCGGTGATACGGCTGGGGCCGCCGAAGGCATGATCGCCCATGTCGCGCACGGTCAGGCCGTTGATCTGGCCGATCTCCTCGCCATCGGTGGCGATCATAATCGTGCCGCGCCGGATATTGTCCTGCATCCGGTCCTCGACCCGGTCGTTGCGCTCGCGCCGCTGTATGACCGCACGGGTGATCGCCTCGGCCGTGATCGGTCCCGGCGGGGGCACGAGTTGAGCGGCCTCGGTCAGTACGTCCTCGATCCGCTCGAACTGGGCCGAGAGCTTGTCGCGTTGGGCCGCCCAGCGTGCCGAGATGCCGAGCAGGAGACGCAAAGCGTCCTCGTCGCAGCCTTCCGGCACCGCCTTTTTCGCCATTCCGCGGATCAGCCCGGCATAGGTCGCCAGGTTGGCCGGGCTGGCGTCCATATCGGCGTCGATATCGGCCTTGATCTTGAAATAGGCCTGGAATTCGGGGTCGTTGCTGAAGAAGGTGTAGTACCAGGTTGGCGAGCCGACGATGACGACCTTGACGTCGAGCGGAATCGCCTTGGGCCGGGGCGCGCCGGCGATCGGTATGCCGCCATAGCGATAGAGTTCCTCGACCCGGATCTCGCCGTCGCGCAGGGCGCCCTTGAGGAACTGCCAACTCGGCCCGGCGGCGGCCAGGGCCTCGGCGCGGAGCACGAGGATTCCGCCATTCGCGCGGTGCAGGGAGCCCGCGCGCAGCATCGTGAAATC
This sequence comes from Pseudomonadota bacterium, assembly GCA_027619995.1. Taxonomy (GTDB): domain Bacteria; phylum Pseudomonadota; class Alphaproteobacteria; order CADEGL01; family CADEGL01; genus JABIRQ01. Next base: position 3,161 of record JAQCGR010000241.1, read on the forward strand.
GGTTTCCAGCAAGCCGGCCAACTGGTGGTACTCGATGCTGCCGAACAGATTCTGATAGGTCGGGTTGGGCTCGACCACGACCGACGGATGCTTATCCTCGCCGTGATCGACGAAAAGATTGACGGCGTAGCGCCGCTCGGGCGGCTGCCAGCCGGGCGGCCGATGCTCCGGGGGCAGGGGCTGGAAATTGGCCAGATTCTCGACGATATCGATCCGCATCTCGACGATCCAGCGGGCAATCCCCCGATACTCGCCGAAGTCGCGCGCGAGGGCGTCGATCAGGCTGTCGATCGCGCTCGACGCGGTCTCGCGCGTCCGCTCACCCATGCGTTCCGCGAATTCCGCCTGCATCCGGCCGGCCTCGCGCGTGACGGCATTGACCTTCTCGGCGATTTCGCGGCCACGCGCTTCGATCTCCGCGCGTTTGTCCTCGGGGATCTTGTCCGGGGTCAGCGCCTCGCCCTTGTCGTCGACCGCGACGACCATCATGCCCTGCTGGGTCTGAACGATGTCCAACCCGTGGGTTCGCGCCTCGTTGCGCAGAACCTCAATCTGCTCGCCGATGCGGGTGCGCAGGGCGGCGCTCTCGCCCTCGACCGCGCTCTGATACTCCTCACCCCCGATCGCCTTGCCCAGGGCTTCGCGAAGCTGGGGGACCAGGGCTTCCATCCGGTCGCGCAGGACGCGTCCCTGGCCGGGCGGCAGGGAATAGGGTTTGGGGCGGTGCGGGCGGCGGAAATTGTTCAGGAAGACCCAGTCGTTGGGCACCGCCCGATCCTGGATATGACTGCCGAGGAACTCCAGAGTCGAGGTCATGCGCCCGCTGCGGTCCGGGCCAAGAACGAAGACGTTGAAGCCGATATCATCGACTGACAGCGCGAATTGGAGTGCGGCGCGGGCGCGCGCATGGCTGTCGAGGGCAAAGACGCCATCGCCTCCGCCCTGGCTGTCCGGGGCCGGTCCGGGATTGAATTCGGGCAGGCCGAGGGCCTCGGCGCTCAGCGGTTTGGCGGGCATGATGGGGTATTCCTCGTCATGTCGGAGGGGCAGCATGGGATGATAGCGTCATTCGCGCCACGGTCCCATCGCACAGGCGCGGGGGTCCCATGCGCGTACTGGCGTCTCACGGGTAGAGTCTCACGGCAGGACGATCTGGCGCACGGTCGCGCCGGCGGCCAAACGGTCGAAGGCGATGTTGATATCGTCCAAGGCGACGCGCTCGCTGAGCAGCCGGTCGACGGGCAGGCGGCCCTGACGATACAGGGTGATGAGGCGCGGGATGTCGCGCGCCGGCACGCAGCCGCCTAGATAGCTGCCCTTGATCGTTCGTTCCTCGGCCACCAGCGAGACATGCTTGAGGGCGAAGTCTCGCGCCGGGTGGGACAGGCCGGCGGAAACCGTCGTGCCGCCGCGGCGGGTGATGCGATAGGCCGTATCCATCGCCTGGACCGAGCCGGCCATCTCGAAACCATAGTCGACGCCGCCGCGCGTGGCGTCGCGCACTGCCTCGACGCAGCCCGGTTCGCCCGGATCGAAAACCATGTCCGCGCCGAGCTGTCGCGCCAGTTCGCGCTTGGCCGGAATCGGGTCTATGGCGATCACCTCCCGGGCGCCGACCAACCGCGCACCAAGCAGGCAGTTGAGTCCGACGCCACCCAGGCCGACCACGGCGACGCTGGAGCCCGGTTCGACCTGCGCGGTGTTGACCACGGCGCCGACCCCGGTGATGACCGCGCAGCCGAACAGGGCGGCTTCCTCATGGCTCAAATCCTCGTCGATGCGCACGATGGAGCGGCGCGAGACGACCGCGTATTCGGCGAAGGCCGAGACGCCGAGATGATGATGAACGGCGCCACCCGCGCCCGTCAGGCGCCGTTCGCCGGACAACAGGGTGCCCGCGCCGTTGGCAGCCGCTCCCGGTTCGCACAGGGCCGGGCGGCCCTCCATGCAGGGCATGCAATGGCCGCAGCTGGGCACGAAAACCATGACGACCCGGTCGCCGACGGCAAGATCGCCGACCCCCTCGCCCAGGGCTTCGACCTCGCCCGCCGCTTCATGGCCGAGGGCCATGGGGATGGGGCGCGGCCGGTCGCCGCTGATGACTGAAAGATCCGAATGGCACAGACCTGCCGCGCGGATGCGGACCAGCACCTCGCCCGGACCGGGCGGATCGAGTGTCAGTGTGTCGATGCGGAGCGGGCGGCTCTCGGCATAGGGCGCCGGTGCGCCGATTTCGTGCAGTACCGCAGCCCTGATCTT
>JAQCGR010000242.1 GCA_027619995.1 Pseudomonadota bacterium
TCAAAACGACCCCCGCTTATCCCTCGCCCCCAACCAGGGGGAGAGGGTTGCGTAGCCTTGGCGCTTTAGCGCTTAGGCGTAGCTGGGTGAGGGGGCTTCGGCCGAGGAGCCGACCCGGTCAAAGAAATTCCGTCATGGGAACAGCCTAGCCATGCATCTTCTGGCGGCACAGCCTGGCGGGGTTTCCGACGCGGCGGAGGCGGTGGACCTTGAGCAGACTCCGGGCGAGATCGTCGTCGTCAGTGCCGCCGATACCGAGATCGCCTGCCTGGCCGCCGCCCAGCGCGCGCGGATCGATGCCGAGGGCGAGAGCGCGGTGCCCAGCCTGCGCCTCGCCAATATGATGAACCTCACGCACAACCTGTCCGTCGATCTCTACGTCGAATCGGTGATCGAGCGGGCGAAGCTGGTCGTGCTGCGCATCCTGGGCGGACGCGGCTATTGGCCCTACGGGGTGGACGAGATCGTAGCCGCCTGCCGCCGCCGGGGCATTCCCCTGGCTGCCCTGCCGGGCGACGACGAGCCGGATGCCGAGTTGCAGGGCCTGTCCACCCTGCCCGCGGAGGCCTGCCACCGGCTGTGGCACTACTGCACCCATGGCGGGATCGCCAATGCCCGGAACTTCCTGGCCTTCGGCGCCAGCCTGATCGGCCGCGACGAGGACTGGGACGAGCCCGCGCCTCTGTTGCGCGCCGGCCTGTACGGCGCGGAGCGGGACGGGCTCGACGGGATGCGAGCGACCTGGCGCGAGGATGCGCCGGTCGCGGCCCTGGTCTTCTACCGGGCCCTGGTCCAGGCCGCGAACACGGCGGTGATCGACGCTATGATCGACGCCCTGCGTACCGCCGGGCTCAATCCATTGCCGGTCTACGTCACCAGCCTCAAGGACCCGGTCGCCGCCGCGACCCTCGCCGAGCTGCTGGATACGGCGCCGCCCGCCATCATCCTGAACGGCACGGGCTTTTCCGTTTCCGCCCCGGGCCGCCCGGCCGAGACGCCCTTCGACGGCGCCGATTGCCCGGTCCTGCAGATCGTCTTCGCCGGCGGCACGGAGGAGGCCTGGCGGGAGGGCACGCGCGGGTTGTCGGCCCGCGATATCGCCATGAACGTGGCCCTGCCCGAGGTCGATGGGCGCATCCTGGCCCGCGCGGTCTCGTTCAAATCGACCCGGGGCCGCGATCCGCTGACCGAGACGGAAATCGTCTACTACCGGCCCGTGGCGGACCGCATCGCCTTCACCGCGACTCTGGCCGCCGCCTGGGCGCGCCTGCGCGGCACCCCGGCCGAGGAGCGGCGCGTCGCCATGGTGGTCGCCAATTATCCCAACCGGGACGGGCGCATGGGCAATGGCGTCGGGCTGGACACCCCCGCTTCGGCCGTCGGCGTGCTGCGCGCGCTGGAAGACGCGGGCTACGACCTGCGCGACATCCCGGCGGATGGCGCCGCGCTGATCCATCGTCTGGCCCAGGGCCCGACCAACCAGGGGGTCGCCGCCCGGCTGATCGACGAGACCCTGTCCCTGGCCGATTACAGCGCCTTTTTCGGCAGCCTGCCGCGCGCGGTGCGGGACGCCGTGACGGAGCGCTGGGGGCGGCCCGAGGACGATCCCTTCTATCTGCCCGGCGAACTCGATTGCGGCCGTTTCGCGATCTCCGCCTTCCGCTGCGGCAAGATCGCCATCGGGCTGCAGCCGGCGCGCGGCTATAACATCGATCCCAAATCCAGCTATCACGATCCGGCCCTGGTGCCACCCCACGGCTATCTCGCCTTCCATGCCTGGATGCGCGACGGCTTCCGGGCCCAGGCCGTGATCCATCTGGGCAAGCACGGCAATCTCGAATGGCTGCCCGGCAAGGCCCTGGCTCTCTCGGAAGACTGTTTCCCCGAGGCGGCCCTCGGGCCGATGCCCCATCTCTATCCCTTCATCGTCAACGATCCGGGCGAGGGCACCCAGGCCAAGCGCCGGGCCCAGGCCGTCATCGTCGATCACCTGACCCCGCCCCTGACCCGGGCCGAAAGCTACGGCCCGCTCAAGGACCTGGAGCAACTGGTCGACGAATATTACGAGGCCGCCGGAGTAGATCCCCGCCGCCTCAAGCTGCTGGGCCGCCAGATCCTGGAATTGAGCGAGCATATCGGTCTGGACAAGGATTGCGGCATCGCCGTCGGAGAAGAGGAAAATTCGGCCCTCCAGAAGCTCGACAACTATCTCTGCGAGCTGAAGGAAATGCAGATCCGCGACGGGCTGCATATCTTCGGCGCCTCGCCCGAGGGCGGGTTGCTGACCGATCTTCTGGTCGCCCTGGTGCGGGTGCCGCGCGGCCAGGCCCCGGGCGATGCCTCTCTCATCCGCGCCCTGGCGGATGACCTGGAACTGGGTTTCGACCCGCTCGACTGCGAGATGGCCGCGCCCTGGACCGGCGCGCGCCCGGACATCCTGGCAAACCAGGCGGACGGCACGGCCTGGCGCACCGCGGGCGACACGGTGGAACGGCTGGAAACCCTGGCGCAGGCGCTGGTCGGTGGTGAAGCCCAAGCCAACGGCTTCGATCGCGCGGCCGCCGTGCTGAACCAACTCGACGCGACCATCCGCCCGGCCGTCGCGGCCTCCGGCACCGCCGAAATCGCCGGCATCCTGCGCGGCCTCGACGGCCGCTTTCTCGCCCCCGGCCCATCCGGCGCGCCGACCCGGGGCCGGCCCGACGTGCTGCCGACCGGGCGCAATTTCTATTCCGTCGATACCCGCACCGTGCCCACGCCGACGGCCTGGCTGCTCGGTTGGAAAAGCGCCACCCGCCTGATCGAGACCCATGCCCAGGAGCATGGCGACTATCCTCGGGCCATGGCGCTCTCTGCCTGGGGCACCAGCAATATGCGGACGGGCGGCGACGATATCGCCCAGGCCCTCGCCCTGATCGGCGCGCGGCCGACCTGGGACAGCGCCTCGCGCCGGGTCACGGGATTCGAAATCCTGCCGCCTTCGATCCTCGACCGGCCGCGAGTCGATGTGACTCTGCGCATCTCCGGCTTCTTCCGCGACGCCTTCCCCGCCCTGATCGAACTCTTCGATTCGGCCGTGCGCGCGGTCGCCGCCCTGGACGAAGCCCCGGATATCAACCCCATCGCGGAGCGCGTGGCGCGCGAGCGCGAAGACCTGATCGCCGGGGGCATGGCGCCTGATCTGGCCGAACGCCGCGCGGCCTACCGCGTCTTCGGCTCCAAGCCCGGGGCCTACGGTGCCGGCTTGCAGGCCCTGATCGACGAGCGCGGCTGGCGCGACGAGGGCGATCTGGCCCGCGCCTATCTGGCCTGGGGCGGGTACGCGTACGGGGCAGGAACCGAAGGCAAAGCCGAACACGCCCTCTTCGCCGACCGGCTGGGGCGCGTCGAGGCCGTCGTCCACAACCAGGACAACCGCGAGCACGACCTGCTCGACAGCGACGACTACTACCAGTTCGAGGGCGGCATGACGGCGGCGGTGCGCCATCTCTCGGGCCGCCAGCCGGCGGTCTATCACAACGATCATTCGCGCCCGGAAAATCCGCGCATCCGCACCCTGGAGGACGAGATCGGCCGCGTCGTGCGCGCTCGGGTTGTCAATCCCAAATGGATCGCGGGGGTGATGCGCCACGGCTACAAGGGCGCCTTCGAGATGGCCGCGACCGTTGACTATCTCTTCGCCTTCGCCGCGACCGCCCGCTGTGTCGGCGATCACCACTTTGACGCCGTATTCGAGGCATATTTAAAGGACGATGTGGTGCGCGCCTTTCTAGAGGAGCACAACCCGGCCGCCCTGCGCGAGATGAGCTCGCGGCTGGAAGAGGCGATCGAGCGCGGCTTGTGGCAGCCGCGCATCAACGACACGGGCGCGGTGCTCGACCGCATCGCCCGCGCCGCAACAACCGCATGACGGGACCGGACGGTATGGCAAAAGACACGGATGGCATGAGCGAGGCGGAACTCGACCGCCGCCACGCCGAGAAAATGGCCAAGCGCAAAGCCGCCCGGAACAAGATCCTCGCCACCAAGACCGAGGAGCGCGGGCTGCTGATCGTTCATACCGGCAAGGGCAAGGGCAAATCGACCGCCGCCTTCGGCCTGGCCCTGCGCGCCATGGGCAACGGCTTTCGCGTCGGCGTGGTGCAATTCGTAAAGGGCGCCTGGAAGACCGGCGAGCGCGACATCCTGGTCCAGTTTCCCGATTTGGTGACCATGAAGGCGATGGGCGAGGGCTTCACCTGGGACACACAGGACCGCCAGCGCGACCTGGCCGCCGCCCGCGCGGCCTGGGAGGCGGCGAAGGAGATGATCGCCGATCCCGGCTACCGCATGGTCATTCTGGACGAACTCAATATCTGCCTGCGCTACGACTATCTGCCGCTCGACGAGGTGCTGGCCGTTCTGCGCGACAAGCCGCGCGATCTGCATGTCGTCGTCACCGGCCGCAACGCCAAGCCCGAGCTGATCGAGCTGGCCGACCTCGTCACCGAAATGACCCAGATCAAGCACCCGTTCCGGGAAGGAGTGAAAGCCCAGCCTGGCATCGAGTTCTGAACCGCCAATCGGATATCCCCCGACCATTGGAGAACCAGATGAAGAACCTGATCCGCAGCCTCCTGTTCCTGACCGTCATGGCGCCCCTCGCCGTGCCGGCCCAAGCTCAGGACAACCTGAAAGTCGACGCCCAGGAGGTCGTTTCCGACGCGACCTTCACCATCCAACGCCTGTTCGACCATCCCGAGTTCACCCGCCTGAAGGCGATGGCCAAGGACGCCAAGGGCGTGTTGATCATCCCCAGCCTGCTGAAGGCCGGCTTCATCCTGGGCGCTGAAGGGGGCAACGGCGTCCTGCTCTCGCGCGACGCCAACGGCGTCTGGAGCTATCCGTCCTTCTACACTCTGGGTGGCGGCAGCATCGGCCTGCAGGCCGGTTTCCAGGATTCCGAGGTCGTGCTTCTGATTCTCACCACCAACGGCCTCAACGCCGTGCTCAACAACAACGTCACCCTGGGCGTCGATGCCAGCGTCGCCGCCGGACCAGTCGGCCAGGGCGTCGAAGGCTCGACCACGACCAATTTCGGCGCCGATATCGCGGCCTTCTCCAAGACCCGCGGCCTGTTCGGCGGCGGCGCCCTGAAAGGCGCCCTGGCTTATGAACGCGACGATCTGGCCGGCGCCTATTACAACACGCCCAACGTGACGGCGCGCGCCGTCGTGATGGAACGGCTCTACACCAATGCGGGCGCCGATGCGCTGAGAGCGGCGCTTGCCACCGCAAACTAGCAACAAGCCGGGCGGGCGCACGCCGGCGCTGATGTTCCAGGGCACGGGCTCCGACGTCGGCAAGTCGCTGATCGTCGCGGGCCTGGCCCGGGCCTTCGCGCGGCGCGGCCTGGCCGGGCGCCCGTTCAAG
>JAQCGR010000243.1 GCA_027619995.1 Pseudomonadota bacterium
ACGCCCGCAGAGAAAGACGAGGAAAAGGCTGTGCCGAAAGCCGAGAAAGCCGAGAAGGTGAAGGCCGAAGGCTCGGCCGCGGACTCGGCCGATAGCGACGGCGATGAGGATGGCCCCGCCGTCCTGCCCACCGCGCGCAAGCTGATCGAGGAACACGGCCTCGACCCGCAGGAGATTGCGGGCACGGGCAAGGACGGGCGCATCACCAAGGGCGATGTGCAGAGCCATCTGGAAGCGACCGGATCGGGCGGTGCCGACCCCGCCGCCAAGGACGAGAGAGCGGATGAGCCGGCGGCCAAGCCGGAGAGCGCGAAAGCGCCGGCCGCCCCGGCGCCCAAGCGCGACGCGGACGAGCGCGGCGAGGAGCGGGTGCGCATGACCCGCCTGCGCCGGCGCGTCGCCGAACGCCTCAAGGAAGCCCAGAACACGGCGGCCATGCTGACCACCTTCAACGAGGCGGATCTCGGCGCAGTGATGGCGCTGCGCAAGCAATATCGCGACAGTTTCGAGAAGAAGCACGGCGTGCGCCTGGGCTTCATGTCCTTCTTCGTGAAGGCCTGCGTCACGGCCCTCAAGGAAATCCCGGCGGTGAACGCGGAGATCCAGGGCGACGAGATCGTCTACAAGAACTACTACGATATCGGTGTCGCCGTGGGCACGCCCCAGGGCCTGGTCGTGCCCGTACTGCGCGATGCCGACAAGAAATCCTTCGGCGAGATCGAGGCGGAGATCAACGATCTCGGCCTGCGGGCGCGCGACGGCAAGCTGACCATGGACGAGCTGACCGGCGGCACCTTCACGATCTCAAACGGCGGGGTCTACGGCTCGCTGCTCTCGACCCCGATCCTCAACCCACCCCAGTCGGGCATCCTGGGCATGCACAAGATCCAGGACCGCGCGATGGTCGAGGGCGGCCAGGTCGTGGTCCGGCCGATGATGTATCTCGCCATGTCCTACGACCACCGCATCGTCGACGGGCGCGAAGCCGTGACCTTCCTCGTGCGAGTCAAGGAATGCATCGAGGACCCACAGCGCATCATGCTGGACATGTAGAACGCGAGAGTCCCAACACCCTTCGTCATTGCCCGGCGAAATCCGGGCGCATCGGCGTATCGCGAAAAAGAGGACAGTATTCATGGCCGAAGCCAGCTACGACCTGATCGTCATCGGCGCGGGGCCGGGCGGCTATGTCGCCGCGATCCGCGCGGCGCAACTCGGGCTGAAGACGGCCTGCGTCGAGAAGCGCGAGCGGCTGGGGGGCACATGCCTCAATATCGGCTGCATCCCGTCCAAGGCGCTGCTCCATTCCTCCGAACTTTATCACCAGGCGGCCCATGGTCTGGAAGGCCACGGGGTGAAGGCGGACAAGGTCTCTCTCGACCTCGATGGGATGCTGGCGCGCAAGGACAAGGTGGTCGACGACCTGACCAAAGGCATCGCCTTCCTGTTCAAGAAGAACAAGATCGACCATCTGACCGGCACCGGGCGCGTCTCCGGCAAGGGCAAGGTCGCGGTGAAGGGCGCCGACGGCAAGGAGGCCGAATACGCGGCCAAGAATATCCTGATCGCCACGGGCTCGGATGTGGCACCCCTGCCGGGGGTCGAGATCGACGAGAAGCGCATCGTGTCCTCGACCGGCGCGCTGGCGCTGTCCGAAGTGCCCAAGAAGCTGCTGGTCGTCGGCGCGGGCTATATCGGGTTGGAGATGGGTTCGGTCTGGGGCCGGCTGGGCGCCGAGGTCACGGTCGTCGAATTCCTCGACCGCATCACCCCGGGCATGGATTCCGAGATCGCCAAGAATTTCCAGCGTGTGCTCAAGAAGCAGGGCATGAAGTTCAAGCTCGGCACCAAGGTGACCGCGGCGAAGGCGGGCAAGGATGGCGTGACGGTCACCCTCGAGCCGGCCAAGGGCGGCGAGTCCGAGACAATGGAGGTCGATACCGTGCTGGTCGCGATCGGCCGCCGCCCCTTTACCGAGGGCCTGGGCCTGAAGGAGGCCGGAGTCGAGTTGGACAAACGCGGCTTCATCCAGACCGATGCGCATTTCCGTACATCGGCCGAGGGTATCTGGGCGATCGGCGATTGCCGGCCCGGCCCGATGCTGGCCCATAAGGCCGAGGAGGAGGGCGTCGCCGTCGCCGAGAACATGGCGGGCCAGGCGGGGCATGTGAATTACGACGCCTGCCCGGGCATCGTCTACACCAATCCCGAGGTCGCCTCGGTCGGCAAGACCGAGGACCAGCTCAAGGACGAGGGCGTCGAATACAAGACCGGCAAATTCCCCTTCTCGGCCAACAGCCGGGCGCGCGCGAACGGTGAGACGGACGGGTTGGTCAAGGTCCTGGCCGATGCCAAGACGGACCGCGTGCTGGGGGTCCATATCCTGGGCGCCGATGCCGGCACGGTCATCCATGAGGCGGTCGCCGCGATCGAATACGGCGCCTCGGCCGAAGATCTGGCGCGCACCTTCCACGGCCATCCGACCCTGAACGAGGCGGTCATGGAGGCCGCTTTGGACGTCGCCGGGCGGGCGATCCATATCTAGCGCCGCCATATTCCGGCCCCGATGACTGACGGCGGGCCACGCAAACCTTCACGGAAGCCTTCGAGGGATCGTCTGCCGGCCCTGCGGCGCGAACCGCCGCTGCCCCTGGATCCCAATGCGCCGCGCCGGAACAGCGGCCGGCGCTGGCTCATCCTGCTGGCCGGCTGGACATTCATTGTCCTGGGCGTGCTGGGCCTCGTCCTGCCCTTCCTTCAAGGCATCCTCTTCCTGCTCGTCGGCCTCTGGCTGCTGTCCCATGAACTCGAGGGTGCGTATCGTCTGCGCCAGAAGGTGACACGGCGGATTCCCCGGCGCTGGCGACCGCTGGTCGAGCGGGCCGAGGCCTGGTCCGATCGTCTCTACGCCCGGCTGCGCGGCGACTAGGCCGGGCGGGGCGGATCATGGCGGGCGGCGTGCAACTCAAGGGCTGGGGCCTCGTCACTGCCTTCTGCGCGGCCCATGTGCTGAGCATCCTGGGCTTCGCGGCCTTCGCCGCGCTGCTGCCGGATTTCTTCGTCGAATGGGGCCTGACGAACACCCAGGCCGGGTGGGTCGGGGGCATCTATTTCGCCGGCTATGCCGCGGCCGTCCTGGTGCTGACCGGGATGACCGACCGAATCGATCCGCGCCGGGTCTATATCGCCTGCGCTCTGCTGGGGGTGGCCGCGAGCCTGGGCTTCGCCTGGCTGGCCGACGGGTTCTGGTCCGCCCTGGTCTGGCGCATGATTGCCGGAATCGCGGTGGCCGGTACCTATATGCCGGGGCTGAAGGCGATGGGCGAGCGGCTCTCCGGCGTCGAATCCTCGCGCGCCCTGGCGGTCTACACCGCGATGTTCGGCCTGGGCGCCAGCCTGTCCTATCTGGTGTCGGGCGAGTTGGGGGCGATCCTGCCCTGGCGCACGGTCTTCGCCCTGCTCGCGATCGGGCCGGCGGCGGCGGCCCTGGTGATCCTCGTCGCCGCGCGGCCCCATGCGCCGGCCGGCGCCGGTTCGTGAAGCAGAGCGCTCGACCTGCGTCCGGTCCTGCGCAACCGCGCCGCCCTGGCCTATATCTTCGCCTATGGCGCCCATTGCTGGGAGCTGATGGGGATGCGCGCCTGGATCGTCGCCTTCCTGGTCTTCAGCGGGACCCTGCAGCGGGCCGGCATCGATCTGTGGAGCGCCGCCGGCATCGCGGCGACGGCCAATCTGGTCGGGGTGGGGGGCAGCATCCTGGGCAACGAGCTTTGCGTCCGCCTGGGCCGGCGGCGGGTCGTCGTCTCGGCCATGCTGGCCTCGGCCGCCCTGGGCTGCGTCCTCGGTTTCGGGGCGGATCAGCCGCATCTTCTCGTGGCGGGGCTCGCGGTGATCTACGGGCTGCTCGTCATGCTCGATTCTGCCTCGATCATCGCCGGCACGGTGACCGAGGCGCCGGCCGACGAGAAGGGCGCGACCATGGCCGTGCTTTCCTTCGTCGGCTTCACCGCCTCCTTCCTCGGGCCGCTCGCCTTCGGCGTGGTCCTCGATCTGGCCGGCGGCCGCCATAGCGTTGCGGGCTGGGGCTGGGCCTTCGCCCTGCTCAGCCTGGGTGGGGTCTGCGGCGTGCTCGCCCTGCGCCGGGTGCCCCTGCGGGCGCCCGCGCCGTGAGCGCCAACCGCTCGGTCCTGCTGGTCTGTCTGGCCCAGGTCCTGGGCACATGGCGAACTACTCCGCGGTCCCCGCGATCCTGCCGGTCTTCCTCGAAAGCTGGCAGCTCAGCAATGCGGGCGGCGGCTGGCTCGCGGGGGTCTATCTCGGTGGCTATACCCTCGCGGTCCTGCCCCTGGTCGCCATCACCGACCGGGTCGCGGCGCGCCCGATCTATCTCTGGTCGACCGCACTGACGGCCCTTTCCTGTCTCGGCTTCGCCCTGCTGGCCGATGGCTTGTGGAGCGGGGCGGCGCTGCGCGCGCTGGCGGGGATCGGTCTGGCGGGGACCTATATGCCCGGCCTCAAGGCCTTGTCCGACGGGGTCGAGGGGCCGCGCCGGGCGCGCATCGTGGCCTGGTACACGACCGTCTTCTCGGTCGGCGCCGGCCTGTCCTTCGTGGTCGCGGGCGAAGCGGCGACCCTGTTCGGCTGGCGCGGCGCCTTCGCCTTCTGCGGCGCGCTCGGCCTGGTGGCCCTCGTTCTGGCCTGGATCGCCCTGCCCCATAGCAAACCGCCGGCGGGGCGCGAGCGGGGACCGCTTTTCCAGCTCGGGCCGGTGCTGCGCAATCGCCCCGCCATGGCCTATGTCACGGCCTATTGCGCGATGGTCTGGAGCGTGACCGGGATGCGCAACTGGCTGGTCGTCTTTCTGAGTTTTTCCGCCGCGCTCCAGCTGGAGGGGGCCTGGGTCGCGGGCGGGCTGCTGATCGCCGCCCTGGCGAGCGGGGTCGGCGTGCCCTCGGGCCTGCTCGGCAACGAATTGGCGATCCGCTTCGGTCTCAAGCGCATCGTGATCGCGATCTTCCTCGCAGGTGCTGTGGGCAGCGCGGCGATCGGCTTCGCGGCGCCCCTGCCTTTCACCGCCGTGGCGGTGCTGGCCGTGCTCTATGCCTTTATCGCCCAGGGCAATATTTCCAGCGCCACGGCCGGCACGATCCAGGCGGCCGAGCCGGCGCGCATGGGCACGACCATGGCCGTGCATTCCTTCGTCGGCTTCTCGGGCGGTTTCGCCGCGCCCTTCGTCTTCGGCCTGGTGCTGGATCTCGCGGGGGGCAATACCGATCCCCTGGCCTGGGGTCTGGCCTTCGGCATCGGCGGCCTCGCCTGCCTGGCGGTCGCGCTTGCGGTCGCGCTGCTGGACCGGCCGGCGGGGCGCTAGAGCAT
>JAQCGR010000244.1 GCA_027619995.1 Pseudomonadota bacterium
CCATTTCTCTTCTCCTTCAGGGTCCAGTCTAAATTAACTTTTGGACCACTCTGAAGGGGGCAGATCACCACTCTTTCACTATTCATCCGTTCTCGTATAATTCGAGGCTCGCAGTGGCGGGCCACGCGTGAACGGATCAGCTATGCCCGCGTCTATTCGACGGAGGCAAACGCTATGCGCATCTTCGCTCTCGCAGCGACCCTATTCATGGCTGTCGTTTCGTTTTCCGCGCCCGGGATGGCCGAGGATTTCGTCTATAACGAATCGGTCGATCTCAAGGTCGGCGAATCCCTGATCCTCAAGGGCGTGCGGGGCCGCGAATGCGAGGACTCGGCCCCGGCTTGGAGCCGGCTAGCGGACAGGTTTCCGTCTTCCGATCTTGGGACGCTGAGCGATGGTGGCGCCGGATTTACCGATAGCGGCCGCTGCAAGGGCCGCGTCGCGGCCCGCGGCATCAAGTTCACCGCGACAAAACCCGGCACGGAAACGCTCGAAATCTACAATGACGAGATCCGTATCACGGTGAACTAGCGCCGGGGTCGATAGTCTGAGCGGTCGCGCGATCGTTTGTGGCAAGGCCCGGTCCTAGGGCCGTTTTCTCAGTCTGCACGACAGGGTCCAGGCGAAATAGCCGAAGGACCCGATCCCGTAGGCCAGGAAGAAATATTGCAGGCCGCCGAGCCAGGTGATCGGGCCGATGAGATAGATGATGTCTTCTATCTCGACGCCGGCATAGCTGGGATGGGCCACGGCCTCCGAGCCGTGGATGCGTTCCGTGCCGAGACGCATGAACAGGATGATCGGATTGCTGAGCCCGGCGGCCAGGCCGAGAACGAGCGCCCAGACCCCCAAGGGTCCACTCGACAGGCCGATGCCGATGCTGATGAACATCAACGTGTAGTTCGTGCAGTTGACCGAGGAATCGAAAATCTTGCCGAATTCGGAGGTTTTCCCGGACCGTCGCGCGAGTTCGCCGTCGGTGTGATCGAGGAAGACCGCGATCATGAACAGACCCGCGGCGACATGCACCGACACGGGCCCGCCATGGGCGAACAACAGCGCGGCGGCGATCCCGAAGAGGAGGCTGAGGCCGGTCATGTGGTTGGGGTGGACGCGGGTCCCGACCAGAGGCTTGACGAGGATTTTCGCCAGCCTCGTGTCCCAGGATTCTATGGCCATTCAGGCGATCTCCGTTCTTGTGTCGCGGTGGTGTCGGGCGCGCGGACCCTCTCCGAAGCGGGCATAGGACCATGCGCCGGGGTGCCGCAGCATAGCGTTACCGGGTGGCGCCTGGTAACCGGTCCGGGCCCGGCTCGGGAAACGGCGGAAATGTGAGGGCGGTTCGATAGAACATCGGCCGATCTGCCGGTAGGATCGCCGCTTTCCCACGACCGAAAGCAAGTTATGAGAGTCGGATTCATCGTCGGCCTTGGCATCGTCATCGTGCTTGTCGGTTGGCAGGGTGTTACGACCATCGTCGACCGGTTGGCCGATGCGGGTTGGGGGATCCTGCTGGTCGTGCTTTTCATCCCGCCCGATCTGCTCCTGAGGACGGCGTCGTACCGGTTGCTGTTCGCGCCGGGGCGGGGGCCGCGGTTTTCGGTTGCCATGTTCGCGACCTGGATAGGCTCATCGATCAACTATCTGTTGCCCGTGGCGACCGTCGGCGGCGAATTCGTCAAGGTCCGGATCCTGACCTTGCGCTCGGTGCGGGGCGTGGATGCCGTGGCGTCGGTCATTCTCGACAAGACGGTGCAGGCGCTGTCGGTGCTGCTATGGGCCGTTATCGGGATCGCCGTCCTGGCCACGATCGCCCCGCCGGACGAGCCGATGGTCGAGATCGCCATTATCGGCGCGGCGGCACTGGCCGTCGGCATCGCCGGCTTCGCCCTGGTCCAATATGCCGGCGCCCTCGGCGCCTTCGTCCGGCCGGCGAAACGGGTGTCGAGCGCGGGAAAATGGCAGTCGCTGGTCGCCAACGCGGCCGAATTGGATGCGACCATACAAACCCTCTATCGCCGCCCCGGGTCGATCATCCTGGCCACTCTGTTGCGCCTCGCCAAACGCGCGCTGATGGGAGGGGAGGTCTGGCTCCTCGCCTGGCTGCTCGGCTATCCCATCGGGCTGGGCGAGGCCGTCATGGTGAACAGCCTCGCCGTCGCACTGCGCAGCGCCGCCTTCGTGGTGCCCGGCGGCTACGGCGTTCAGGAAGGCGGATATATCCTGCTCGGCGCGATGATCGGCATGCCGAGCGACGTGATGCTGGCCATCTCTCTGGCGACCCGGTTTGGCGAATTGATCGAAGGCCTGCCCGGTCTGGCTGCGTGGCAGTTCGCCGAAGGTGGGGTATACTGGAAGCGTCGGCGCGACGTTTCCTCCGGTTCCCCGCCTTCCTGAAGCCCCGCTTCGACGCGAAGCCGGGACCGCCTCCAGATTGTGCCGGCGCCTTTGTCCGCCGCTCCGCGGTTTTCCCGGGCAGATAGTTTGCAACGACCTTCATCAAGGCTTTCGAGCGAGTGATCCAATGGGACTAGAATCATACCGCGGGCTGGCCGCGCTTGTGACGGGCGCGTCGAGCGGCATCGGGCGCGAGATCGCCCTGCGCCTGGCGAAAGAAGGCGCGCGCGTCGCCCTGGTGGCGCGTCGCGAAGCCGAGCTTGAGGCCGTCGCGGAGGAGATTCGCGCGCTGTCCGGCGAGGCGATCGTTTTGCCCTGCGACGTGGCCGAGTCGGGCCAGGTCGCGGAGGTGGCGCGCCGCGCGGTCGAGGCCTTCGGGTCCATCGATATCCTGGTGAACAACGCGGGATATGGCGGTCAGGCCAGTTTCCTCGATTGGGACCTCGAGGATATGGAACGCATGATGCGGGTGAACTATTTCGGCACCCTCTATTTCACCAAGGCGCTGCTGCCCCAGATGGTCGAGCGCAAGCGCGGCTGGCTGGTTTTCGTCTCCTCCGTGTCCGGCAGGATCGCCTCGCCCGAGAAGAGCGCCTATGCCGCCACGAAATTCGCCATGACCGGCCTGGCGGAAGGCCTCTCCCTGGATCTCGAGATCGCCCAGACGGGCGTGAACCTGCTGACCGTGTATCCCGGCGTGGTGCGCACGCCGTTCTTCAGCGCGCAGATGCTGAAGGGCATGTCGGAGAAGACCAAGAACTCGATGGTCGAGCCCGAAGGTCTGGTCGATGCGATCTTCGTTGCCCTTGCCAAGGGCAAGCGCGAACTTACCTTTCCGGGGGGCTTGTCCGCCGGCTATGTCGTCAAGGCCCTGGCCCCGGAATTCCTGCGGAAACAGGTTCTGCGCGTAACGAAGAAATAGCGCGAAGGTCGGCACCGAAGCGGCACTTCATTTAATCGAGCTTATCGGGCGGCGGGATCGGCCAGTTGCCAGGGCGAGATTGAAACGGAAAAGCGGAAGACATGCTGGATGTAATCGTAATCGGCGCCGGGATGGCGGGAATCACGGCAGCACGGAACCTCACGCAGGCATCCTTGTCGGTGGCGGTGTTGGAAGCGCGGGATCGCATCGGCGGCAGAATCATGACCGTGGACGATTTCTGCGAAGGCCCGGTGGAGGGTGGCGCCGAGTTCGTCCATGGTCTCAACGCGGCGACTTTGCCGGAGGTCCGCGCGGCGGGATTGGCCCTGCGCGGTTCGCCCCAGATGCGGCGCACCGCTTTCAATCTGGGCGGCGGCACCCGCTGGCTGCCGATCGCCTGCATGCATCCCGGGACCTGGGCCTGCGCGGGGATGCGGGGAAAGATCGCCCGGAGCGAGCCGCCGGACCTGTCGGCGCGGGAATTCATGGACAAGCACGGCTACAAGGGCCGGGGCCGCATGTTGACCGAGATGACCTTCCTCCAGCATCTGCCGGGCAGCGCGGACGATGTCGGCGTTCTCGGCTTGGTCGATGACGGGGTGCTGGATCTGCAGACCCGGTTCAACAACCGGATCGTCACGGGCTACAGTTCGCTGCCGCGAGCCCTCGCCAAGGACCTCGATATCCGCCTCGGAAACCAGGTCGAATCGGTCGTCTGGAATGCGCAGAAGGTCACCGTCCGGCTCAAGGGCGGAGAAGAACTCCATGCGCGGGCCCTGATCTCGACCTTGCCCATCGGCGTTCTCAAATCCGAAGCGGTCCGGTTCGATCCCCCGCTGCCCGAATCCAAAAAATGGGCGCTGGCTCAGATGGAAATGGGCCCGATCACCAAAATCCTGATGCGGTTCGACCGGCGCTTCTGGCCGCGCTGGATGGAGATGGCGGCGTCCGCAAGTGGCGCGGTCAATCTCTACTGGGCGGTCTTCCGCAATGTGAAGGACCGCTCCGCGGCGCTCACGGGCTATTGCATCGGTCCGCGCGCGACCAAGCTTTCGGCGGAGAGCGATGACAGGGAGATTGAGATCGTGATGGACGATCTGCGGCGCATGTTCCCGAAAGCCGATCCGCAACGTGCGTTGGTGGACTACAGGCTGGTGAATTGGGCGAAGGATCCATTCGCGGGCGGTGGCTATTCCTTCCTGCGACCCGGCGGGCGGGGCGCGCGCGAGGCTCTGCGCGCGACCGACACGGGGGCCGTTTTCTGGGCCGGGGCCGGAACGGAATCCCGGCCGGTTTCGGAACTTGTCGAAACCGCCTATCTCAGCGGTCTGCGCGCCGCCGGCGAAGTCGCGCAATTCCTCAAGGCCCAATAGAGCGAGAGCAGGCGACAGGATTGTTGAGGGAGATGAGCCCGACGCTGCCCCGGATCGCGATCAAACGCGCCTATGAGCCCCCGGCCGATGGCGACGGTTGCCGGATATTGATCGATCGCATCTGGCCGCGCGGGGTTTCCAAAGCCGATCTTCGCCTCGACGCCTGGCTCAAGGATGTCGCGCCCAGCACTGAATTGCGGAAATGGTTCGGCCACGATCCGGCCAAGTGGACGGCGTTCAAGGAGCGCTATTTCGCCGAACTGGATGCGAGACCGGAGGCCGTCGAGACGCTGCTGGCCGCTTGCGGGGCGCAGGCAGTGACCCTGGTCTTCGCGGCGAAAGACGCGGACCATAGCAACGCCGCCGCGCTGCGCGAATATCTGGGCGGCCGGTTGGCCGGCGGCGAAAGCCAGTCCGGGTCGTGAAGGGCGAGGGGCGATGAAGGATTGGGGGGAGATTCGGGCGTGGCGTCGTGACCGGCGCGCGGAAATCCTGGCGAAGCGGCTGGCGATCTCGCGGGACGAACGAAAGCGCGCCAGAGCGGCGATCCAGGACTCGCTGACCGCGTCCTTCCCGGAACTTTCCGACGGATGCATCGGCTTCTATTGGCCCTTCCGGGGCGAGATCGATCTGACCGCATTCCTGCGCCGCCTGG
>JAQCGR010000245.1 GCA_027619995.1 Pseudomonadota bacterium
GCCGCCTTGGATCTGGGCACCAACAACTGCCGCCTCCTTGTGGCGCGGCCGACCCAGGACGGCTTTCGCGTGGTCGATGCCTTCTCGCGCATCGTGCGCCTGGGCGAGGGTGTACGCGCCAATGGCGTGCTGTCGGAAGCGGCGATCGGGCGCACCATCGAGGCCCTGAAGGTCTGCGCCGGCAAGATGGCGCGGCGGGGCGTGCGCCGGGCCCGCCATGTCGCGACCGAGGCCTGTCGCCAGGCGGGCAACTGCAACGACTTCCTGGCCCAGGTCGCGGCGGAGACCGGCATCGCCCTGGAGATCATCGATTCGGAAGAGGAGGCGCGCCTGGCCTTCGTCGGCTGCGCCCCGCTGCTCGACCAGGGCCGGCCTTACGGCGTGATGTTCGATATCGGCGGCGGCAGCACCGAGGTGATCTGGGTCGATTGCGGCGCGGGGCGCGAGGCGCGCATCGTCGAGTCCGAATCCCTGCCTTGCGGCGTGGTCGATCTTTCCGAACGCTATGGCGGCCGGGACATCTCGCGCGAGACATACGAAGCCATGGTCGCCGAGGTGATGGAGCATCTTGGGGCGATCGACCTGCGTCATGGCATCGCGGCGCGGGCGGGGCAGGGCGAAGTCCAGATGGTCGGTACCTCCGGCACGGTGACCACCCTGGCGGGCATCCATATGGAACTGCCGCGCTACAACCGGGCGCAGATCGACGGCTGCCGTCTCAGCTTCGATCATGCGATGGGCGCGGCCGACCGGCTGCTGGCGATGTCCTACGAGAAACGCTGCAACCATCCCTGCATCGGTATTGACCGGGCCGACATGGTGATCGCCGGCACCGCGATCTTCGATGCGATCCGCAGGCGTTGGCCGGTCGGCGATCTGCGCGTCGCCGATCGCGGCCTGCGCGAGGGGATATTGCTGGGCCTGATGGCGGAGCGCGAAGCATGAGCGACGGCGACGGCTCCGATGGCAAATCGGGCGGCAAATCGGGCGGAAGGTCGGCGGGCGGCAAATCCGGGGGCGGCAAGTCCGGTGCCGGATCCGAGGGCGCGCGCGTCCGCTCGCGCGGCGGGCGCGGCGCGGCGATCCGGGTAAAGCGGGGCAAAGGGCGCAGCATTTCCTCGCGCCGTTGGCTGGAGCGCCAACTCAACGACCCCTATGTCATCGAGGCGCGGCGCCAAGGCCTGCGCAGCCGGGCGGCCTTCAAGCTGCGCGAACTCGACGAACGTTTCGGTCTTCTGCGCCCGGGCCTGCGGATCCTCGATCTGGGCGCGGCGCCCGGCGGCTGGACCCAGGTGGCGTTGGAAGCCGTGCAGCCCGCCCGGAGCGGCGGCAGGGTCGTCGCCGCCGATATCAACGAAATGGAAGGCTTGGGGGAGGCAGTCGTGCTGCTCCTCGACATCTTCGACGAGGCGGCACCGGCGATCCTGGCCGAGGCGCTCGGCGCCCCGGCGGACCTGGTCTTGAGCGATATGGCGCCAGCCGCCACGGGCCATGCCGCGACGGACCATCTGCGCATCGTCGGCCTGGCCGAGGCGGGGCTCGACGTCGCCCTCACCGTGCTCGCGCCCGGCGGCGGCTTCGTAGCCAAGGTCTGGCAGGGCGGGACCGAGGGCGAGTTGCTCGCCCGCCTCAAGCTCCGTTTCGAGAAGGTGCGCCATTTCAAGCCACCCTCCAGCCGCGCGGAATCGGCCGAAACCTATGTCCTGGCGACCGGATTCCGGCCCGAAAAAATGCCCGGCCCCGAAGAAACGCCCGGCGAGGCCGAAGACGAGGCCTAGACCGGCGTGATCTCGGCGAGGCGCGGCTCCAGCTCGTGCAACGGCATATGGGTTAGGTCCTTGCCCAGTTCGGCGACGATCTTGGCCTGGGCATGGCTGCCCATGGCGGTGCGCAGATCGCCCAGGGCCTGGGGCGGGGCGACCAGGACGAGGCGATCGAACTCTCCCGCAATCGCCGCCTTCTCGACCGCTTTCGCGACCTCCTTGGCGAATTGGGCCTTTTCGAACCGGTGCCAATCGGTCTTGGGTTCCATGCCGCTGGATTGGCCATTGGCGGGGGAAAAAGCCCGGCCGGGGCGGTCGCTGCCGATTTCATGGTTGGGCCGGTTGTCGGCGACCATTGCCTGATCGAGGGCCTGGGTCAGGCCGTGGCCCCAGCCTTCGGAGCGAAGAAAGCGCGCTCTTGCCCCATCGGCAACAACAATCCAGGTAATTTTCTTCTGCATGGCGGCTGTTCCTTAACAATGAAGGACATATCCTTGAAGATCGGTGGTTTTCGGCGGGTTTCCAGGACTCATTTCCGAATTTTCGACGAAATCGCACAAAACCCGTGCTTTGGTTTCGCCATGCGGATGCGCTTGTGTATGATGCCGCGCCATCCGGCCAGGGAGGCAAAATGACATTCCCAGTAGCGCTTACCTTCGACGACGTCCTGTTGAAACCGGCGCGTTCGGCCGTTCTTCCCGGCGAAACCACGACGTTGACCCGGCTGACCCGCGAGATCGAACTGCGCATTCCGCTCATCTCGGCGGCGATGGACACGGTGACAGACAGCCGGCTGGCCATTGCGATGGCCCAGAACGGCGGCATCGGTGTGATTCATAAGAATATGGAGATCGACGAACAGGCGAACGCCGTTCGCAAGGTCAAGAAGTACGAATCCGGCATCGTCGTGGATCCGGTGACGATCCATCCCGACCGTCCCCTGTCCCATGCCCTGGCGCTGATGGCCGAGCATTCGATCTCCGGGATTCCGGTGGTGCGCCGCACCGGCCGCCTCGTTGGCATCCTGACCAACCGCGACGTGCGCTTCGCCGACGATCCCAACCAGCCCGTGCGCGAGTTGATGACCAAGCGCCTGGTCACCGCGCGCGAAGGCGTGACCATGGAGGAGGCCAAGCGACTCCTGCACAGCCACCGGATCGAGAAGCTGCTGGTGGTCGACGACAACCGCCAATGCATCGGCCTGATCACGGTCAAGGATATAGAGAAGGCCCAGACCCATCCGGACGCCTGCAAGGACGCCGCCGGGCGGCTGCGCGTGGCCGCCGCGACCGGCGTGGGGCGGGCCGGGATCGAACGGGCCGAGGCTCTGTTCGCGGCCGGGGTGGACGTGGTTTTCGTCGACACCGCCCACGGCCATTCCGAGGGCGTGCTGGGCGCCGTGGCCGAGATCAAGCGCCTGTCGAACTACAGCCAGGTGATCGCGGGCAATATCGCGACGGGCGACGCGGCCCGCGCCCTCATCGAAGCGGGTGCCGATGCGGTCAAGGTTGGTATCGGCCCGGGCTCGATCTGCACCACGCGCATCGTCGCCGGTGTCGGCGTGCCCCAACTTTCCGCCGTGATGGAAGTGCGCGCGGCCAGCCGCGAGAGCGGCACGCCGGTCATCGCCGATGGCGGCATCAAATATTCGGGCGATCTGGTCAAGGCGATCGCCGCGGGCGCGGATTGCGCCATGATCGGCTCTCTGCTCGCCGGGACGGAGGAAGCGCCGGGCGAGGTCTTTCTCTATCAGGGGCGTTCCTACAAGGCCTATCGCGGCATGGGTTCCCTCGGCGCCATGGCGCGCGGTTCGGCCGACCGCTATTTCCAGCAGGAGGTGCGCGATCAGCTCAAGCTCGTGCCCGAGGGAATCGAGGGCCAGGTGCCCTATAAGGGGCCCGTCTCGGCGATCCTGCATCAGCTGGTCGGGGGCCTGCGCGCGGGCATGGGCTATACCGGCAACCCGACGATCGCCGATATGCATGACGGTTGCGAATTCCAGCGCGTGACCACCGCCGGCATGCGCGAAAGCCATGTCCATGACGTGACGATCACCCGCGAGGCGCCGAACTATCCGGCCCAGGGCAGCTAGGAGCAGTCAGACCATGCCCGCCGATATGCCCAATATGACTGCATGACCCCCGGCGCTCGCCTGCAGGCGGCCATCGAGGTTCTCGAATCGATCGAGGGAGAAGGCGGCGGCGCGGCCGATCGCGCCGTCGGCGCCTATTGCCGCGCGCGGCGCTTCATGGGCTCCAAGGATCGCGCGGCCCTGCGCGAGCGGGTCTACGGCCTCTTGCGTCGGCGCGCCCGGCTCGACTGGTGGTTGCTCAAGACCGGTGCGGCCGTTATCTCGACGCGCAGCCGGGCGCTGGCCGATCTGATGCTGCATGACGGGCTCGATCCGGCGGGGGGCGCGAGCGTTCTGACCGACGGAAGTTATGCTCCCGGCACGCCGGCCGAGGAGGAGACAGCCTGGCTCACCGCGCTGGCGGGCCAAGCGCTCGACCATCCCGATCAGCCGCACACCGTGGCCGCCGAATGGCCCGTCTGGCTGGGCCGTGCACTCAACCGTTACGGAGTCGAGGAGGCGCGCAAGCTGAACCAACCCGCGCCCGTCGATCTGCGGGTCAACAGCCTGAAGGGCGACCGGGAGGCGGCGCGCGCCGCCCTGGTCGCCGAGGGGTTGGACGCCGTGCCGACGCCCTATTCGCCCTGGGGCCTGCGCCTGACGCCGCCGGCGGCGGTCGAACGCTCGGCGGCCTGGAGCGGCGGATTGGTCGAGGTGCAGGACGAATCCTCCCAGATCGCCGCCCTGCTGGTCGATGCGCGGCCGGATATGACCGTGCTGGATTTCTGCGCGGGCGCGGGCGGCAAGACCCTGGCCATGGCCGGCACGATGGAAAATCGCGGCCATCTCGTCGCCTCCGATCCCGATGTGCGGCGCCTGTCGCGCATGCGCAGCCGGCTGGAGCGGGCGGGCGTCGGCATCGTCGAGACCCTCGCGCCCGAGAAGCTGGCCGGCCGGGAAGGGGGCTTCGATCGGGTGATGACGGATGCGCCCTGCAGCGGCGTGGGCATCTGGCGCCGCCATCCCGAATCGAAATGGCGCCTCGATCTGGAGGTGCTTGAACGCTACCGCACGACCCAGGCCAAGGTGCTCGACACGGCGGCGGTCTTCGTGCGGCCCGGCGGACGTCTGATCTACGCGACCTGCTCGCTGCTCGAAGAGGAGAACGAGGCCCAGGTCGCGGGTTTCCTCAAGCGCGGCGAAGGCTTCTCGCTTCTGCCGGTTGGCGCGGTCTGGGCCGAATGCCTGCCCGGCGCGACACCGATCGGGGCCGAGGGCGAGGCCGAGGCGCCGACCCTGACCCTCACCCCCGGCCGGCATGGCACCGACGGTTTCTTCGTGGCGATCATGGAGCGGGCCGGGTGAGCGAAACTCCGCAGCGCGATGCGGTTCCCCCTGTCCGGCCGGCGGGCCTGAAGGACGCCAAGGCGCTCGCCCGCATCTATGTCGAAACCTGGCGCAGCGCCTATCCCGGGATTCTCGCCGACCGGGTCCTGCTCGATCTTTCG
>JAQCGR010000246.1 GCA_027619995.1 Pseudomonadota bacterium
GGCCTATCTGCGCCCGCTCTACGACATTTAGATAGAACGACTGGGAGGCAAGCGTCTCAAGGCGCTGCTGCGCGAGGGACAGATCGAGATCGCGCCCGTCGCCTATATGCGCGGGCGGACCCTCAACAACGCCTTCGTCGTGATCGA
Source organism: Pseudomonadota bacterium (assembly GCA_027619995.1). GTDB lineage: Bacteria > Pseudomonadota > Alphaproteobacteria > CADEGL01 > CADEGL01 > JABIRQ01. The sequence continues at coordinate 148 of JAQCGR010000246.1, forward strand.
CGAGGCGCAGAACTGCACCTATGGCCAGATAAAGATGCTGATCACGCGGCTGGGCTGGCATTCCACGATGGTGCTGACCGGCGATCCCGACCAGACCGACCTGCTGCCGGAGATGAGCGGCCTGAGGGAGATCGCCGACCGGCTGGAGCCGCTCGAGTCCATCGCCGTGGTGCGTTTGGCGGAAGCGGATATCGTCCGCCATCCGATCGTCGCGGATGTGCTGACGGTGCTCTGAGACAGGGCAAAACGAACGGCGCCGGCCTGATTGGCCGGCGCCGCGATTTTGCGCGATCCGACTTGCGTTAGTTCTTGTCGGTGGTGGCATCCTTCCAGGTGCGCCGGAAGTTACGCCAGGCATCCTCGAAGGCCGTTTTCGCATTCTCCCAGCCATCCTCGGACGCGTCCTGCAGATTGCTCCAGGCGACTTCGACCTCGCTCCAGGCACTGTCGATCTGCTCGCCGGTCGCCTTCGCGGCTTCCTCGCCCTTGTCCTTGCCCTTTTTGGTGTAGGAGGTGACGCGCGCCTTTCACTCGTCGTATTCCGCTCCGGCGGCCGTCTTGAAGTCGGAGCGCGAATCGCTGAAGACGAACTCGGTCTCGGCCTTCAGATTCTCCTTGGACCGGTCGAGGACCAGGCCGCCGCCGATCTGGGCCTCCAATTCGTCATAGGGCACGGCGACCAGCTTGTTGCCGATGCCGAGGAAGCCGCCCACGGAAATCACCGCATAGGCGACCTTGTCCTGGCGGGTCAGGATCAGATCCTCGACCGTCCCGAGGACATCGCCGACGCGGTTCTCGACCGGCTTGCCGATCAGCTCGCTGGCGCGCGCGGCATAGTTGAGTTTTATCGCCGTCTTGCGCGATGCGCTGTCGGCGGCCGCCAGATTGACGGATGCGCCGCTCTCCGCCACGGGAGCGGAGGTGGCCAAGGCGGGGCCGGCGAAGGCGATGGCCGTTGCCGCCGCGGTCGCGAAGAGGGTGCCGCGAAGAGTCGTGATCTTGCTTGTTTTCTTGTTTATTGGACCAGTCATCGTCCGGTCTCCATTCCTTTGTGATCGGATTTTCTGCATCGAGTCGATGAGCAGCGCATTGCGTCTCACCTTGGGCAGGACGCTAGCCTGGGTGGCGTGGGGCCTCATTAATCTGTGATAACCGGGGGGCTTCGGCGCGCGACGCGGGCGCTTAGCGCATGTTAAGGCCGGCCTGTCGCCAAGCCGCCATTCTGGTAGGACACGGCGCGGGCCGGCAGGCCGAGGCCGAAACGATTCGATGTACGAATCATGAAACGAGAAGGGGGAACGAAATGAAAGCGACCGCAACATTCGGCGCGATTTTGATCGGCCTCGGCGTCCTCGCCCTGGTCTATCGCGGAATCACCTATACGGAGAACGAGACCCTCTTCAAGGTCGGACCGATCGAGGCCCAGGCCGAGACCGAGCAAACCCTGTCCCTGCCGCCGGTGCTCGGCATCGTGGCCGTCCTCGGCGGCGTGATCCTGATCGGCGTCGGCATGCGCCGCCGTTAGTTCGGTCCCCTCGACCTGGCGATTCCCCGTCCTGGCGAGACCGCGCCGGGACGGGCGATGAATCCGCCCAAGGCTTGAACCTTTTGAAATTCGGCTCGCGGTTCCCGGGGCAGCTAACTGACGCTGCCGTGCCGGGATTGCGCTAGATTGGCCGGGCATCGAGCGACGGATATCGCCATGACCGCCCATATACTCGCCATCGACCAGGGCACGACCAGCACCCGGGCTATCCTGTTTGACGCCGAAGGACAGCCCGCCGCGAAGGCACAGCGCGAGCTCCGGCAGATCTATCCCCGGGACGGTTGGGTCGAACACGATCCGGAAGATATCTGGGCGGATGTCCTGACGGTGGTGCGCGATTGTCTGGCGAAGGCTGGGGTGATGGCGGGGGCAGTCTCCGCCATCGGCATCGCCAATCAGCGCGAGACGACCCTGCTATGGGAGCGATCGACCGGTCGCCCGCTGCACAACGCAATCGTCTGGCAGGATCGCCGGACCTCCGATTTCTGCGACGCCTTGCGCGAACAGGGACACGAGCCCCTGGTGCGTGCCCGCACGGGGCTGTTGCTCGATCCCTATTTCTCGGCGACCAAACTTCGCTGGCTGCTCGACCATGTTCCGGGCGCAAGGGTGCGGGCGGCGGCGGGCGAGCTTTGCTTCGGCACGGTCGACAGCTTTCTGCTGTTCCGCCTGACCGGCGGCGCCGTCCATGCGACCGACGCGACCAATGCGGGCCGGACGATGCTGTTCGATCTGGCGGAGAAGCGCTGGGATCCCGAACTTCTGGACCTGTTCGATCTGCCGGCCGCGATGCTTCCGGTGGTGATGGACAATTGCGCCGATTTCGGCGCCGCCGATCCGGCCTTGTTCGGGGCGGCGATCCCGATTGCGGGCATGGCGGGCGATCAGCATGCGGCCCTGATCGGTCAGGCCTGTTTCGAGCCGGGCATGGTGAAGAGCACCTACGGCACGGGCTGCTTCGCCCTGGTCAATACCGGGTCGGATCGGGTGAGTTCGGACTACCGGCTTCTGACCACGATGGCCTATCGCCTCGACGGCCGCGCGACCTATGCACTGGAAGGCTCGGTCTTCTCCGCCGGCTCGGCCATCCAATGGCTGCGCGACGAACTGGGCTTGATCGCGGAGGCAGCGGACAGCGCCGCCTTGGCGGCGAGCGTCCCCGACAATGGGGGAGTCTATCTGGTGCCGGCCTTCACCGGCCTCGGCGCACCCTATTGGAATTCCCAGGCGCGCGGCGCGATCCTGGGCCTGACACGGAATGCCGGTGCCGCCCATCTGGTGCGCGCCGGACTCGAGGCCCAGGGCTATCAGACGCGCGATCTGCTCGCCGCGATGGCGGCGGATATGGGCGCGGCGCCGCGTGAATTGCGGGTCGATGGCGGGCTGGCCGAGAATGACTGGGTTTGCGCCTTTCTGGCGGATATTAACGGGCTGCCGGTCGAACGGCCGGCGGTGACCGAGACCACGGCCCAGGGTGCGGCCTTTCTGGCCGGGCTGGGCGTGGGCGTCTATACCGGTCTGGGCGCGGTATCGAAGGCATGGCGCTGCGAACGGCGTTTCGAACCGGCCATGGCGCCGGCGGAGCGCGAAAGGCTGTATGGCGGCTGGCGCAAGGCAGTGGGGCGTGTGCTCCACGAATCAGAGGGAGAAAGCGTTTGAAGGACTGGAAAAGCTATCTCTCGCATCTCGAATGCGGGGCGACGGGCGAACGGATCGAGGCCGACCGCCTGCACAACCTGTCGCCGGCGGGCAAACCCATCCTGGCGCGCTACGATCTCGATGCCCTGGCCAAGGGCTTGGACCGCGACAGCCTTGTGGCCCGGGCACCGGATCTTTGGCGCTACCGGGAATTGCTGCCGGTGCGCGAGCAGGCCAATGCCGTCAGCCTGGGGGAGACGGTGACTCCGATCCTCTCCCTGGGTGCGCTGGCCACGGGTGCGCCGCTTCTGATCAAGGACGAGGGGCGGTTGCCGACCGGCTCCTTCAAGGCGCGGGGCCTTTGCCTAGCGGTCAGCATGGCCAAGGCTTTGGGGGTGAAAAGCATGGCCATGCCGTCGAACGGCAATGCCGGCTCCGCCCTGGCCGCCTATGCCACCCGCGCGGGGATCGAAAGCGTCGTGCTCTGCCCGGCCGATACGCCGGAAATCAACCTGCAGGAAATCGCGCTCCAGGGAGCGACCGTCTACAAGGTCGACGGGTTGATCGACGATTGCGGCAAGATCGTCGGGCGCTACAAGGAGCGCATGGGCTGGTTCGACACTTCGACCCTGAAGGAGCCCTACCGGATCGAGGGCAAGAAGACGATGGGCATTGAACTGGCCGAGCAACTCGGTTGGCGGCTGCCTAACGTGATTCTCTATCCGACCGGCGGGGGCACGGGCCTGATCGGCATGTGGAAGGCCTTTGCCGAGCTGAAGAGCATCGGCTGGCTGGAAGGCGATATGCCGCGCATGGTCGCGGTCCAGGCCACGGGCTGCGCGCCCATCGTCCGCGCTTACGAATCGGGCGCGGACCACGCCGAGCGGTGGGAGAATGCCAGCACTGTGGCTGCGGGCATCCGCGTGCCCGCCGCGCTTGGCGATTTCCTGATTCTGGCCGCGCTGCGCGAGAGCGGCGGCTTCGCCATCGCGGTTGAGGACGATGCGATCCTGGCCGCGCGCGAGGAGGTTGCCCGGGCCGAAGGCCTGCTGCTCTGCCCCGAGGGGGCTGCGACCTATGCCGCCTTCAAGGCGGCGCGCGCGGATGGCCGTATTGCGGCGGATGAATCGGCGGTGCTGTTCAACTGCTCGACGGGTCTCAAATACCCCATGCCCGACCTGGCCATCGACCTTGAGCCGGATGCAGACGGGAGTTTCGATGCGACCTTCGGCGGAGCATAGAGCGATGCGCCTTCTCGAATGCGGAGGCCGTTCATGATGCTTGGGCTCAGGCGGCGCCTCTTCCCGAGTGCGCGCGAGGACGCTGCTTCGGCGGAACTCGATCCGCCCAGCCCGCAGACGCTTTCGCCGACCTATCGTCTGGCCTTTCGCGATCATGATTTCCTTTTGCGGGATGATCTGCGCCCGGTCCGCCTCCAGCTCGAACTGCTGAAGCCGGAGCTGGCCTTCCAGGAAGCCGGGATCGAAGCGACCATCGTCGTCTTCGGATCGAGCCGCATTCCCGATGCGGAAACGGCCGCCACCCTCCTTGCCCAGGCCGAAGACCGGGCGCGCGCGGCGCCGGAGGACGAGACGGCGGCGGTGGCCGTGCGGATCGCCCGCAGCGTCGCCGCCAAGGCACCCTATTACGAACAGGCCAGACGCTTCGCCCGGCTGGCCTCCGAAGCCTTCGGCGGCGCGGAAGCGGGGCGCTGCGTCATCGTCACAGGCGGCGGGCCGGGAATCATGGAGGCGGCGAACCGGGGTGCCGAGGACGCCGGTGCGCCCAGCGTCGGCCTCAATATCGTGCTGCCGCACGAGCAGGAGCCGAACCGCTATATCACTCCCGAACTGTCCTTCCAGTTCCATTATTTTGCCCTGCGCAAGATGCATTTCCTGATGCGCGCGCGGGCGCTCGTCGTGCTGCCCGGCGGTTTCGGCACGATGGACGAGCTGTTCGAAACCCTGACCCTGATCCAGACCGGGAAGGTCGCG
>JAQCGR010000247.1 GCA_027619995.1 Pseudomonadota bacterium
GTCATCGGCGGGGACCAGGCAGGCGAACATATCCTTGAGGTTGCTGGCCACGGTGATCTCGCTGACCGGATAGGCGATCTCGCCTTTCTCGATCCAGAAGCCCGAGGCGCCCCGGCTGTAGTCGCCGGTCGAGGCGTTGATGCCGAAGCCGATCAGCTCGTTGATCAACAGGCCGGAATCGATCTCGGCGATCATCTCCTCCTGTGTGATCGAGCCCGCCTCCAGCCAGAAATTGGTCGGTCCCGGCATGGGTTGCGTGTTCGCGCCGCGCATCGCGTGGCCGGTGCTGGTCAGGCCCAGCTGGCGGGCCGATCGGCAGTCGAGCAGCCAGGTGGTCAGGCGCCCGTCCTCGATCACCGCGCGCCTTTCGCAGGCCACGCCCTCGCCGTCGAAGACCTTGGAATAAAGCCCGCGCGGCTTGTGCGGATCGTCGTGGATCGTGATGCCCGGGGCGAAGACGGGTTTGCCCATGCTGTCCTTCAGGAAGCTCACCCCGCGCGCGATCGACGAGCCGTTGATCGCCTCGGTCAGATGGCGCAGCAGGCTGCTCGAGCAGCGCCGGTCGTAGATCACCGGCACGCGGGTGCTGCGGGCCTTGCGTGGGTTCAGGCGGCGCACCGCCCGCTCGCCGGCCCGGCGGCCGATCTCGGCCGGGTCCTCCAGATCGGCGGCATGGACCTGGGCGCTGGCGGCATGGTCGCGTTCCATGCCCAGGCCTTCGCCCGCCAGGACCGCAGCCGAAATCGAGGATTGGGTCCGGCCATAGGTTCCGGAAAAGCCGTTCGTCCCGACCAGGGCGACCCGCCAGCGGCCCCAATCCGCATCGGCCCCGTCCGTGTTGGTGACTCCGGCGACGGCGCGCGCGGCGTGTTCGGCGGCCCCGGCGCGCTCCGCCAGGACCTCCGGCGAGGGTTCGTTGTTGTCGTCGATATCCAGATCCCCGACATCGCCGGCCAGCCAGCCCGGCTCGGCCAGCCCGGCATGGGGATCCTCGGGCACCGACCGCGCCATGGCGACCGCGCGGGCGACCAGCTCGTCCAGGGCCCCGCCGGTCTCGTCGGTCGAGGACACGATGGCGACCCGCTTGCCGACGAAGGCGCGCAGCCCGATCTCGCGATGCTCCGAGCGTTCCAGCTTCTCGACCACCCCCAGCCGCTGGCTGTGGGAGAGGTGAATCCCCTCGATCATCACCGCATCGGCGGCATCGGCCCCGGCGCGCTTGGCGCGGGCGACCAGGTCGTCGAGAAGATCGAGATCGCGGTCCATGAAGCTGTCCGTTCGTTTGATAGGGGGCAGGGCGAAACAGGCGGGTCTCGATGATATAGGGCACCGCGCTTCGGCTTGAAAGGCAGCGCTCTATGGATTTCCTCTATCGGGCGGCGACGGTATTCACACAATTTCGGTCGTATTCTCGACACATACACCGCTGTCGTCCGGGGACTTGTACCCGGGACCCATGGGCGCCGGGACCGGGCGATGCGCCACGGGGTTTACATCCTGGCCAACCGCAAGAACGGCGCGTTCTATATCGGCGTGACCAACGATATCGCCCGCCGCCCCGGAGGATCTGCCTGACCGAAAGCGGCAATCCGGCGTGGGACGATCTCTACGACCGGTTGAAGGGACAGGGCGATGGGTCCCGGGAACAAGTCCTGGGACGACACCGCGGATGGGGTGACGGCAAGTCCTTCCAGGACGGGATGCGTATATCCAGTGGGAAGGTTCACCCTGTCCGTCGTCCTGCCAACCATCCTTCGAGACGCGCGCTACGCGCGCTCCTCAGGATGAGGACAGGTTGTACGAACACTTGGCCTTAGGCTCCTCACCCTGAGGAGACCGCGAAGCGGTCGTCTCGAAGGGCGGGGGCCCGCCTGATCTACGCCCCTACTTCCACACCGGCCTGCCGCTCCCCGGCAGGCCGTAGCTTTCCCACTCCGCCGTCACCTTCTCGATCACCGAATCCGCCATGCGGATCTCGCGGCCCCATTCGCGCTTGGTCTCGGGCGGCCATTTGTTGGTCGCGTCGAGGCCGATCTTGGAGCCGAGGCCCGATTCGGGCGAGGCGAAGTCGAGATAGTCGATCGGCGTGTCCTCGATCACCGTGATGTCCCTTGCGGGGTCCATGCGGGTCGAGACCGCCCACATCACGTCCTTCCAGTCGCGCGCGTCGATGTCGTCGTCCACGACGATCACCCATTTCGTGTACATGAACTGGCGCAGATAGGACCACACGCCCAGCATCACGCGCTTGGCATGGCCCGGATAGGCCTTCTTCATGGAGACCACGGCGATGCGGTAGCTGCAGCCCTCGGGCGGCAGCCAGAAATCGACGATCTCCGGAAATTGCTGTTGGAACAGCGGGATGAAGACCTCGTTGAGCGCCTCGCCCAGCACGCTCGGCTCGTCCGGCGGCCGTCCGGTATAGGTCGAGAGATAGATCGGCTTTCGGCGCATGGTGATCGCGCTGATCGTGAAGACCGGGAAGGGCTCGACCGCGTTGTAATAGCCGGTGTGGTCGCCGTAAGGCCCCTCATCGGCATAGTCCTCGAGCGAGACATGGCCCTCCAGCACGATCTCCGCCTGGGCCGGCACCTTCAGGGGCACGGTCTTGCAATCGACCAGCTCGACCTTCCGCCCGCGCAGCAGCCCGGCGAACTGGTATTCCGACAGGGTGTCCGGCACCGGCGTCACGGCGGCCAGGATGGTGCCGGGATCGGCCCCGATCACGACGGCGGCGGGCAGAGGCTCGGTCTTCTCGCCCTTCCAGCGGGCATGGTGCTGGGCGCCGCCCCGGTGCTTCAGCCAGCGCATGATGGTCGTGTTCTTGCCCGTCACCTGCATGCGGTAGATGCCCAGGTTGAAATCGTCCTCGCGCCGCTTGCCCGGGCCCTTCGTGACGACCAGAGGCCAGGTGATCAGCGGCGCCGGTTCGCCCGGCCAGCAGGTCTGGATGGGCAGGCGCGAAAGATCGATCTCGTTGCCCTGCAGAACGACTTCCTGGCAGGGCGCCTTGCCGGTGGTGCGGGGCTTCATCGCCATCACCGTGCGCAAGAGCGGCAGCATCTCCATCGCCTCGCGCCAACCGCCCGGCGGCTCGGGCTGGCGCAGGAAGGCCAGGGTTTCGCCGACCTCGCGCAGCCCGTCCGGCTCCCGGTCCATGCCCCAGGCAACCCGCTCGACCGTGCCGAACAGATTGACCAGGACCGGCATGTCGTAGGGCGTGCCGTCGGCCTGCACCGGGTTCTCGAAGAGCACGGCCGGTCCGCCCTCGGCGATCAGCCGGGTCTGGATCTCCGTCATCTCCAGCTCGGGACGGACGGGAACGGAAACCCGCGAAAGGCGGCCGCTCTCCTCCAACCGGGTCATGAAGTCGCGCAGGGATTCATAGGGCATTGCGGTCTCGCACTGGCTTGCGCGGCGGAGAGTAGCGCATTCGCAAGTCTTAACCATGATTCTTGGGGGGGCGTTAATCCGGTGCGGCGATCATGGCCCCAGGGCGGACCAGGACGGACCGCCCCGCCCCGGACCCGCCCCGGACCCATCCAGGCCGGACTCGAGAGACGAAAGGCAGGACGCCATGTCACTCTCCCTTATCGTGCCGCGCCGCCCCCGGACCGACGGTTGCGCCCCGCCCCGCCCGGAAAGCCTCCCCCGTGACAACCCCAAGGGATCCAGGACCGCGCGCGCCACCCAGGCCGATGCGATCTGGATCCTCGCCGCTGCTGTCGTCTTCGTCGGCTTCCAGGTCATCGCCCTGCTCACGCATGGGCCTTGAGACACCGGTCTCCCGCCCGGGCGCGCAGCGCCACGAATCGACGATAGATGAGCGCGCCACGGTTCTCCGCCCCGCCCCGATGCGCTAGATAGGGGTTGGGGAGGATATCGAAGGCGTGGAGCCAAACGGGTGGGAGATGTCATGGCGCAGTTCTGGGTGGTCGGCGGCGAATTCACCGATACCAGCTTCAAGAAGATGGCGGGCGATGGCGAACCCCGGCGCTACGGCCCCTTCGACAGCCATGCCGAGGCCCTGGCCGTCTGGCGGGCTAAGTCGATGGAAACCGTCGATCTGCCCCTGTTCAAATATTCCATCCACGAGGACGACGCGACCGCGTTCTGGGTCGTCGGCGGCCATTATGCCGATACCAATTTCAAGGATATCGCGGGCGGCGGCGCGGAGGAGCGCGAAGGCCCCTTTGGCGATTACGCCCGGGCGCTGGAAGTCTGGCGGGCCAAGCCCATGGCGACGGTGGACGACGCCCATGCCCGCTACCGCATCGAGAAGCGGTGAGCGATAGTGCCGACGCGGTTCGGCGCGCTCTGGCCTATCCCTACGACGCGCCCGGCTCTTGCTATCTGCATAGCGGAGAATCGGGGATTCGCCCCCTGGGCGCCGCCGATCTCGCCGCCGCGACGCGCGGCCGCATCCCCATCCTGGCCAGCGGCTCGAACCGCGCGCCCGAGCGGATCGCGGCCAAGTTCCCAACCCTCGGCCCGGCCGACGCCATTCCCGTCACCCGCTGCCGCCTGCACGGCTTCGATACGGTCTATTCCGCCCATATCGCGCGCTACGGCGCGATCGCGGCGACCCTCCAGGTCAGCCCCGGCACGGTCGCCGAACTGGCCGTGACCTGGCTGAGCGAGGCCCAGCTTCCCGCCATGCATGCCAGCGAGGCGTGCGGCGTGAACTACGATTTCGCCCTGATCGAAGGCCTGCGGGTCGAACTCGCCAACGGCACGGTGCTGACCGAGGCCCATGCCTATATCGGTCGGCGCGGCTGTCTGGCGCTGGACGGTGCCGCCATCGCCCTGGCCGAGATTCCCGCCCAGGGCCGGCGCTTCCCCGCCCTCGACCAGCGCGCCATCCAGACCCTGGCCCGCGACCGCCTGGCCCCCGGTCTCGCCCTCGATTCCTTCATCGAGGAAAACATCCGCACCGCCGAAACCCGCCTCGCCCGCACCGAAGCCCTGGCCAAGGATGCGGTGCCCTTCGCCTGGCCGGCCGCAAAAGCCGGAGGCTCTATCCAGCGTGGGACGATCTCTACGACCGTTTGAGCGGATAGAACGGATGGGTCCCGGGAACAAGTCCCGGGACGACACCTTGGGTGGGACGGCGGGGACCCTCCCTTGAAGGGATGCGTGAAGCTGGCAGGCGAAGTCTCGATGCTCCGCCGATCGCCACCGCTGGATTGCCCGGGCTGCGCCGGGCAATGGCGGCTGGAGATAGGGCAGCGTCGCCGCCTGCCCGACCTAACGCCAGCCCCAACCCCAGCCCCAGCCCCAGGGCCAGCCCCGGCCCCGGCCCC
>JAQCGR010000248.1 GCA_027619995.1 Pseudomonadota bacterium
GTCTATGATGTGCTTGGCGTCGAGAATTCGGTCGCGAGCCGGACAAGCCTAGGCGGCACCGCGCCGGACAATGTGCGCGCCGCCGCCGCCGCCGCCCGCGACAGATATCTATAGGAGGTCGCAATGACACGTGCTGCCCTCGCCATTCTCCTCGCCCTGGCCCTGGCCGCCCCCCTCGCCGCCTGCGGCAAGAAGGGCCCGCCCCAGCCGCCGGCGGGCAAGGAGAGCAGTTTCCCACGAACCTATCCGAGCGAATGAAGGGCAAGTGACCGGTATGAATGAGTTTCGCTACGCGGGCGGAGTCCTGCACGCCGAAGGAGTGCCGCTCGCCGCGATCGCCGATGCGGTCGGCACGCCCGTCTATTGCTATTCCAGCGCCGCCATTGAGAGCGCCTACCGGGCCTATGAAGCGGCCTTCGCCGGCCGCCCGATGCGCATCTGCTATGCCCTCAAGGCCAACGGTAATCTGGCCGTGGTTCGCACCCTGGCCAATCTGGGCGCCGGCGCGGATGTGGTCTCGGAAGGCGAGATGCGGCGCGCCCTGGCGGCCGGCGTGCCTGCGTCGCGGATCGTCTTTTCCGGCGTCGGCAAGGCACCGACCGAGATGGCCTTCGCACTCGGCCGGGGCATTCATCAGATCAATGTCGAATCGGTGCCCGAACTCGAAACCCTTTCGGAGATCGCCTCGGCCCGTGGCATGACCGCCCCGGTCGCCCTGCGCATCAACCCGGATGTCGATGCCGGCACCCATGCCAAGATCACCACGGGCCGGCGCGAGAACAAATTCGGCATCGATCACGACCAGGCGGTCGAGATCTATGCCCGGGCCGCGATCTTGCCGGGCATCGAGCCCGTGGGCCTGGCGGTCCATATCGGCTCGCAACTCACAGATGTCGAACCCTTCCGCCGCGCCTTCACCCGCCTGGCCGAACTGGTGACGGAACTTCGCGGGCGCGGCCTGTCCGTCACCCGCCTCGACCTGGGCGGTGGGCTCGGCATCGTCTACCGCGACGAGGCCGAAACGCCCCATGCCGCCTATGCGGCGATCGTCGAGGAGACGGTCGGCGGGCTGGGCTGCGAATTGGCGATCGAGCCCGGCCGTTCGTTGGTCGGCAATGCGGGTGTGCTTCTGACCCGCGTGCTCTATGTCAAACAGGCAGGAAGCCGCCGCATCGTGATTGTCGACGCCGCCATGAACGACCTGATCCGCCCGGCCCTTTACGAGGCCCATCACGGCATCCGCCCGGTCGCGCCACGCGCGGGGACGGAGAGTCCCGCCGATGTGGTCGGGCCGGTCTGCGAGACGGCCGATACCTTCGCCGTCGCCCGGCCGCTGGCCCCGGTCGAACCCGGCGATCTGATGGTGCTCGATTCCGCCGGCGCCTACGCCGCTGCCATGGCCTCGGGCTATAACGGCCGCCTGCCCGTGCCCGAGGTTCTGGTCAGGGGCGGCGACTATGCCGTCGTCAAGCCGCGGCCAAGCTTTGAGGACATTCTGGATCAGGACCGCATTCCCGACTGGCTCGCCGCCTTGCCGACCTCGGAACGGCGCGGCGCGGCCTGACATTGGACCGGGCCAGACGAGAGGCCCTAGACGGAGCAGCCCCAGCGCTGCGGCGACGGCTCGCCCCCAGTCTCGCCCTCGCATGGCTGGTTCTGATGTGGGAAAGGCTCTGGGCGGCGGCCTGGCCCGCCACCCTGCTCGCCGGCCTGTTTCTGGCCACCGCGCTTTTCGATCTTTGGCCGCTGCTGCCGGACTGGTTGCATCTGGGCGGCCTGATGGCGTTGGCCCTCGCGCTGATCGTCCTGCTCTGGCGCGGCTTCGGCGGATTTTCCCTGCCCACTACCGACGATCTGCGCCGCCGGCTCGAACATGACAGCGGTCTGAGTCACCGCCCCCTGGAAGCCCTGGAGGACGAGATGGCCGGGAACGCCGGCGATCCCGGCTCCCAGGCCCTGTGGCGGGCCCATCGGCGGCGGGTGGCCGCGACCTTGACCCGCCTGCGGGTCGCGCCGCCATCACCGGGCATGGCCCGGCGCGATCCCTTCGCCCTGCGCGCCGCGGTGGTTCTGCTGCTGGCCGGCGCCGTTTTCGTATCGGCCGATCGCGGGGGCGAACGTATCGCGCGCGCCCTCACCCCCAGTTTCGCCGGCGGCGCCGGACCCGATAGCCGTTACGAGCTGTGGTTCACCCCGCCCGCCTATACCGAGATCCAGCCGATCTACCTGCCGGTGAAACCGGGGACCGCAACAATCCCGATTCCCGCGGGCAGCGAGTTGTCGGCCCGCGTGTTCGGCGCAAGTGGCACGCCGAGCCTGCATCTCGACGCGCGCGAAATCCCCTTCGATCGGGCCGATACCCTCAATCACACGGCGCGCGCTACCGTGACCGAAGGCACCACATTGGCCCTCGAAATCGGGGGCGACGAGGTCGCGCGCTGGGCCGTCGATCTGCGCCCCGACACGCCGCCCACCGTGGATTTCGCAGCGGCACCGACCAAGACCGAGCGCGCGGTTCTGCACGCGCTGTTCAATGCCGAGGACGACTACGGGGTCGTCGGGATCAATCTGGTCCTGCGCCGGGTCGCACCGCCCGAAGGCGACGGACAGAGCGCGGCGCGTGTACTGGAGGGGCCTCCCCTGGTGCTGCCCCTCGCTGTCCAGGGATTCGATCCGACCTTGATCGAAGGCTCTGCCTATCTCGACCTGACGCCCCATGAATGGGCCGGCCTGCCCGTCGAGGGCGTCATGACGGCAAGCGACGCTCTAGGCCAGACGGGAGAAAGCGAGAAACGCATCTTCATCCTGCCCGAGCGCAGTTTCAGCCACCCCATCGCCCAGGCCATCATCGCCGAACGCCGGCAATTGTTCGATGCGGATATCGAGCGGCCCCAGATTTCACTGGAACTGAAGATGCTCGCGCTCCAGGCCAATGCGACGCTCGGCGATGCCGTGGTGACCCTCGGCCTCAGCATGGCAGCCGCGCGCCTGATCCACGATCACGACCCGGCGGCGCTGCCGTCCCTCCGCCGGCTGCTCTGGGATCTCGCGCTGCATGTCGAGGACGGCGAATTGTCCTTGGCCGAACGCGATCTTCGGGATGTTCAGGAACGCCTTCTGGAGGCCCTGTCAGAGGGGGCGTCCGAGCAGGTCGTGGAGCAGCTGATGGACGAGTTGCGCGCCGCCCTGGACCGCTATCTCGAAGCCTTGGCCAAGGATATGCAGCAGCAGATGGCCGAGAACGGCCGGATGCCGGAGGCGGACCGCGACGCCGGGATGGTCGAGCGCGACGACCTGCAACGCATGATCGATCAAATCCAGGACCTGATGGAAAGCGGCGCGAAGGACGCTGCCCGCGACCTTTTGGCGCAGCTTCGCAGCATGCTGGAGAACCTCCGAGCCGGAACCGGCGACGAGAAAACCCCGGAACGCGGCGAGGCCAGCGATATGCTGCGCGAGCTGAACAACCTGATGAACAGCCAGCAAACTCTCATGGACCAGACCTACAAGCGCTGGCAGGAAATGCAATCCAACCTGTCCTCGGGCCGGGATTCGACCCATGGCTTCGAGGAGGATGCGAACCGCGCCGCCGGCGCCCAGGAGGAGATGCGTCGTGCGCTGGGCGAGCTCATGCGCCGGTTCGGCGAGATGACCGGGCAGATCCCCCGACCGCTGGGCAAGGCGGAATCCGAAATGCGGTCCGCCGAGGACGCCTTGGGCCGCAACCGGCCCGGCGACGCCGTCAATCCCCAAGGCCGCGCCCTCGACGAACTCCGTCAGGGCGCCGAGCAGATGGTTGAGCAGCTCCTGAACCAGTTCGGCGCCGGCGAAGGGGCGAATGGCCAGGCCGGCGAAGGCGAGGGGCAGGGTCGGGACCCCTTCGGCCGTCCGACCCAGCGCGGCGGCTCTTCCGGCGCCGATGTCGATATCCCGGAACGGGGCGCCATTCAGCGTTCGCGCCAGATCTTCGACGAGTTGCGCCGGCGCTCGGGCAAAGCGAACCGTCCGCCGGTCGAGCTCGACTATATCGAGCGTCTTCTGCGGCGTTTCTGAAGGCGGAGTCCGGTTAGGCCTTCCGGTCGAGAACGGCCCGCACCGCGCGATTGAAATTTTCGAGGCTGAAGGGCTTGGCGATCACGTCGTGACTCAGGGCGTCTAGATTATGGGCGCGCTGGCGCTCATGCGCGTAGCCCGACATCAGCAGGATCGACATATCCGGCCATTCCTTGGTGGCCTTCAGTGCCAGGGCTATGCCGTCCATGCCCGGCATGACGATGTCGCTGACCAGCGCGTCGTAGCTCCGCGCCGTAAGAGCGTCGAGCGCGGCATGGCCGTCCGCCACGGCGATCACCCGATGGCCTGCATGTTCCAGCGCGCGCACCACGAAGGCGCGCACGGCGGCATCGTCCTCGGCGACCAGAATCAACGCCATCGCCGGGGTCCTTGCAGCGCCGGAGGCTTTCGCGGTGAGGGGCATCACTTCGCCATGATCTTGAGTCTGTCGCTGTCGCGCATGGCCCAATACCCGGCAATCGGCATGCCAAACCGATCCGTGGGAGATCACGAGGAAATCAGGTTGTTTTCAAGAAGATGCCACAGGCTATCCGCGGCGGCGTGACCGCTCCATGCTCGGCAAATTCTGCCGACCGGCAATCAATGCCTGCGGGATTCGGGATCGGCCCTCCCGCCGAAGGCGAGCCTCAATCGGCGCCGGCCGGGCGCGCCACGAAAAGAACCCTCAGATTGGTCACCTCCGGGGGCGGGTTTTCGATCCGGGTGGTGAACGGAACGCTGCCGCCAACGGCGACCTCGCGCGCATCCGCCTCGAAAGTCACGGCAGTGAGTTCGCCCTCTGCCGCGTCGAGGAGAACCGCCTTCAACAGCGGCATGGGTCTGGCCGTCTGGGACAGGTTGGCGACTTCACCGGTGAGGACCAGGACGGACCGGCCGTCGACATCGACCCTGTTCAGCGCTTCGTTGCGCACGCCCAGTCCCGCGCCCGGGGCGGGAGGTTGGCCCGGCACCAAGCCGACCGCCTCATATACCGGGGCGAGTTGCGGGAATTCCGCCAGAACCCGATCACGCATGATCACCGCCGCCGCGCCGATGGCGATCAGCAGGATAAAGATGATCATGATCGCAATAATCGTGATTCCACCGCCGCCGCCCCCGCTGTCGCGCGGGGCGGGCGCGCGCTGGCGACGGCGCGGCGCCTCGTCCTCCATCGCGCGGAAATCGGGCGGCACGGGCGGCGCATCCTGCGGCTCCGGGCGCGGCGGGGG
>JAQCGR010000249.1 GCA_027619995.1 Pseudomonadota bacterium
TGAATCAGAAATCCCGATCCAACGGAATCCCCTATTTCGATTCACGCAGATCGGATGATGCTCTAGCCTCCGCCGGTCGCGCCATGAGGGAGATACGGACATGACTTCGACAAATCGCGGCGCGGCTCTTCTCGCGCCGATGCTGACGCCACGCTCGATCGCCTTCGTCGGCGCGTCCCAACGGCCCGGCACGCCCGGCAACGCCGTGGTCCGCGAATGCCTGCGCGGCCAGTTCCCCGGGACGATCTATCCGATCAACCCGCGCTATGACGAGGTCGAGGGTTTGACCTGCTACCCTTCGCTCGCCGCGCTGCCGGAGGCGCCGGACCTCGTGGTGCTGGCCCTGGGCAATGCCCATCTGGAAGCGGCCCTGGCCGATGCCATCGGCTCCGGCGCCAAGGCAGGCGTCATTTTCGAAAGCGCCTTCCTGCAGGAGGATTCGGACCCGCCCCTGTTCCAACGCCTGAGCGCGATGGCCCAGGCCGCCAATTTCCCGATCTGCGGACCCAATTGCACCGGCTTCATCAATCTCGACGGGCGCACCCGCGTCGCCTACGCCCCGCATGACCACAATGTCGAACTGGGCCACGCCACCTTCCTGTCCCATTCGGGGTCGAGCTTCGGCGGCTTCATCCGCAACGAACGGCGTTTGCGTTTCAACTTGGCCGTGGCGCCGGGCAAGGAGGTCGTGGCCACCGTCGCCGATTACATGGATTTTGCTCTGGATCTGGAGAGCACGCGCGTCATCGGCATGATGATCGAGGAAGTGCGCGATCCCGAGCGCTTCGTCGCCTCGCTGGAGAAGGCGGCCGAGCGCGACGTTCCGGTCGCCATCCTCAAGGTCGGGCGCAGCCCTCTCGGCGCGCGCTTGGCGCAAAGCCATTCCGGCGCGCTGGCCGGCGACGATGCGGTCTTCGGCGCCCTGCTCGACCGGCATGGCGCACTGCGGATGCGCGATCTGGACGAACTGCTGGGCACCCTGCTGCTGTTTTCCGAAGGCCGGCGGGCTTCGGCCGGCGGGCTCGGTGTGGTCTGTGATTCGGGGGGCGAGCGCGAACTCTTCGCCGACCTCTGCCACAGCGCGGGGGTGCCCCTGGCGGAGATCGGCGAAGCAACCAAGGCTCGCCTGCGGGCGGTGATCGACCCGGCGCTCGAGGCGGCCAACCCGGTCGATGCCTGGGGCGGTCCGGCCGATTACGCCTCGGTCTTCAACGAATGCGTCGATGCCGTGATGGGGGATCCGGACACCGCCGCCGGTCTCGTCCTCTCCAACGTCCTCAGCGGTTTCAGCGCGAGCGAGGCCTTCGGCGATGCGGCGCGCAACGCGGTCGCGAACCACACCAAGCCGATGGCCATCGGCTCGCTTTACGCCGGCAGCAACCATGACGATTTCGGCCTGCGCCTGACCAAGGACGGGGTGCCGGTGATCTATGGCGCCGAGACGACCATGCGGTCCCTTGCCAATATGCTGCGCCACCGGGATCTGCGCGCCAGGCCCGTCGAAGGGGCCCCCGAACCGGCACCCGAAAAACTGCTCGCCAAATGGCGCAGCGCTCTCGCTTCGGTCGATCCCGACGAGGCGATGGCTCTGACCATGCTCGGAGAATTCGGCTTGCCGGCGGTCGAGTCGCGCATCGTCGAGGACGTCGATTCGGCCATCGCGGCGGCCGATGCGTTGGGCTATCCCGTCGTTCTCAAGACCGCCGTCGCGGGCATCGCCCATAAATCCGACATGGGCGGGGTCAAGCTGAACCTCAAGGACGCAGCGGCGGTTTGGGAGGCCTATCGCGATCTCAAGGCACGGCTCGGCACGCGCGTTCTGGTCGCGCCCATGGCCGGATCGGGCTGCGAGTTGATCCTGGGCGGTGTGGTCGACCCGAAATTTGGCCCGGCGGTGGTGATCGGGGCGGGCGGCATCCATGCCGAGATCCTGCGCGAGAGCCGATGCCTGCTCGCCCCCTTCGGTCCAGAGGCGGCGCGCCGGGCACTGGATAGTCTGGCCATCGCGCCGATCCTGGCCGGCGCGCGCGGCCGTCCACCTCTTTCCGTCGAGGCTACGGCGACGGCGTTATCGCGCTTCTCCGCGATGCTCGCCGGCCTGGCCGGATCGATCGCCGAGATCGACGTCAATCCGCTGCTCGTGACGGAACAGGGCTGCCTTGCCCTCGATGCGCTGGTGGTGTCGCGCTCCTAGACCTCCGCCCGTTCTGCGGAGGACGCCGGAAACTGCAGGGTTGCGCGAGTGCCTCGGCCGAGTTCGCTCTGGATCAGAAGCCGGCCGCCATGCATCTCCATCAGCGATTTGACAAGGCTGAGTCCGAGGCCGGTGCCGCCGGCCTCGTCGTCGAGGTCGTCGCCCCGCTCGAATGGCAGAAGCATTCGTTCGATCTGATCGGCCGACATGCCGGGCCCGGTATCGGCGACTGCAAGTTCGACACCGCCATCCGGCATGCTTCGGCCGGTGACTGCCACGCTTCCTCCGGCCGGCGTATATTTCACGGCATTGGACAGCAGGTTCAGCAGCATCTGAACCAGAACGCGCTGGTCCGCACGCAGCTTCAGGGCGCTGGCCGGCAACTCGATCCGCAGCTCGACCTGTTTGTTGCGCGCCAGCTGCGCGACCATGGCGGCCGCGCGCTCGGCCGCCGGAGCGGCCTCCAGATCCTCGATGAGAAGATCGGCCTTGCCGGCCTCGATCCGGGCAAGGTCGAGGACGTCGTTGATCAGCGCGAGAAGATGGCGCGATGCATCATGGACATACCCGGCATATTCGGCCTTGACGGCGTCTTCGAGGGGCTCGGCGTGCAGTAACTCCGAAAAGCCGATGATCGAGTTCAGCGGCGTGCGGATTTCATGGCTCACATTGGAGAGAAAGCGGGATTTGGCGCGGCTGGCCTCTTCCGCGCGTTCGCGTTCCACTTCGGCGCGTTCGCGTTCGATCTGGACGCGCTCATGTTCCGCCACCGCGCGCGCCTCGGCGGCTTTGCGCTCTTCGATTTCGCGCATGAGTTGGGCCTCGCGCGCTTGCAGCGCAGCCTGAGTCGCACGCAGCCTGATATTCGCTCGGGTCAAGAAATGGATGAACCATGGCGCCACGACCGCAGGGGCCAGCACCGGTAGGATCATCGGAAATGGTTGGCCCCAATAGGGCAGATCGAACAGCCAGTATGAGCCGTAGCACAGACCTGCGGAGAGGGCGGCCGCCGCGATCGTGCAGGCAATGACCGTCGGCAGCGGCCTCCGCCCGTCGAAAACGCCGCGCCGCATCAGTTCCCAGACGCCTGTTGGCTTCGTCATGCTTCTGGCTACATACCGGTTTTGGCCGCTCGGCGCTTATCATAGCAAGTATTTAGCGGGGGCATGACGAAAGCATACTTGGCGCATCGACACGATCGGTGCGCGCGCCCACTTGCCGGTCATGGATGCTGGCCACAGAATGCGCGCGGCTCAACGGGGGCCCGATCGAGTGGGGGGATGCCGGACCGATGGCACCGGAAATTGAAACCAACGACGGCGGCCGAAGCAATCGCACGGCCGCCCATGTGATCCTGGCGGCGCTCAAGCGTCACGGCGTCGACAAGATGTTCGGGCAGAGCATCCCGAGCCAGCTCTATCTCTCGGCGCCCGAATTCGGCATTCGCCAGGTCAGCTTCCGGACCGAGAAGGCCGGGCCGATGATGGCCGATGGCTTCGCGCGCATCTCGAACCGCGTGCCCGTGGTGACCTCGATCTCCGGCCCCGGCGCGGCCTTGCTGGTGCCGGGCCTGGGCGAGGCTTTCAAGACCTCGATCCCCATGGTCGTGCTGATCCAGGATACGCCGCGACCCCATACCGACCGGAACCATGCCCAGGATCTCGATCACTTCGATCTGCTGCGCGCCGTCACCAAGATGGTCCGACGGGTCGAGCGGGCGGATCGGATCGACGATTACATCGACATGGCCTTCGCGACCGCGGCCGGCGGCCGGCCCGGGCCGGTGGCCCTGCTGCTGCCCGGCGACCTGTTCAACGATCCCGCGCCGGCGACGACCGGGGCCGGTCGGATCGCGAGCCTGGGCGCTTTCCCCTTGGACCGGGTGATGGCGGATCCCTCGGCGATCGCGCGCGCGGCGGAACTTATCGCGGGCGCCGAGAATCCGGTGATCGTCGCCGGCGGCGGCGTCCATGTCAGCCAGGCCCAGAACGAGCTGGCCCGCCTGCAGGAACTAGCCTCTCTGCCCGTCGCGACCACGATGATGGGCAAGGGCGTGGTGGACGAGGTCCATCCCCTGTCGCTCGGCGTGGTCGGTTATGTCATGGGCCGTCAGGCGTCGAGCCACGGTTACCGAGCCATGCTCGAACGCGCCGATCTCGTCTTCCTAATCGGCAACCGGACCAACCAGAACGGCACGGATAACTGGTCGATCTTCCCGCGCGGCGCGCGCTTCATCCATCTCGACATCGACGGGCAGGAGGTCGGGCGCAACTACGAGGCCGAGAGGCTGGTCGGGGATGCGCGGCTGACCCTTCAGGCCCTCAACGGCGCCCTGGAGAACAGCGACCTGTCGCGCCGCGATGCCGCACGCGCCGGCCTGGTGCAGGAGATCGAGGCCGGGCGGAAATCCTTCGCGGTCGAGGTCGCGGCGCTCGTCGGCTCCGACGCCGCGCCGATTCGGCCCGAGCGCGTGATGGCCGAATTGGAAAGCCGCATGACGCCGGAATCGATCCTGGTCGCCGATGCCAGCTATGCGACGATCTGGGCCGCCAACTATGTCCGTTTCGCCCGGGTGGGTCAGCGCTTCATCTCGCCGCGCGGCCTTGCCGGCATCGGCTGGGGCTTCCCCATGGCGCTCGGCGCGAAACTGGCCGCACCCGATGCCCCGGTCTGGTTCCTCGGCGGCGATGGCGGCTTCGCCCATTCCTGGGGCGAATTGGAAACCGCGCGGCGCGAGGGCATCAAGCTGGGCGCCATCATCCTCAACAACCAGGTGCTGGGCTATCAGAAGGATGCCGAGGATATCGGCTTCGGCGCCCACAGCACGGCCTGTCATTTCGAACCGGTCGACCATGCGGCGATCGCGCGCGCTTGCGGCTGGCAGGGCATCCGGGTCGAGACGGCGGATCAGATCGCGCCGGCCCTGGCCAAGGCGGAGGAGGCTTCGGGGCCGACCCTGATCGACGTGATCAGCGATCCGAACGCATCGGCGCCGATCACGGCTTTCGACGGCAAGCTCTAGTGGATTGATTCCAACGTTTGGAACCCTCGGTTTCGCGCAGCGATGATATTGTCGGGATCGGCTT